>NZ_CP045067.1:3384983-3686229 GCF_016864015.1 Lacinutrix sp. WUR7
AATACGTAACAACGAACAAAAACATTAAAGATTATTTTAATAAAGCAAATCAAAAAATAACCATACTACCTGGTTTTGTTGCCAAATCAAAATTAGGAGAAATCACAACACTTGGTCGTGGTGGTTCCGATTTTACAGCTGCTATAATTGCAGCAGCTTTGCAAGTAAAACAGTTAGAAATCTGGACAGACGTTAGTGGTATGTTTACTGCTAATCCAAAATTAGTAAAACAAGCTTTTCCAATTGATCAAATTTCATATCAAGAGGCTATGGAATTATCCCATTTTGGAGCAAAAGTATTATATCCACCAACGGTACAACCTGTTTTAAATTTAGACATTCCAATTCATATTAAAAACACATTAAAACCAGAAGATATTGGTACTGTTATTTCGAAAGAGGTATCTTCAGGAAAATCACCAATTAAAGGAATAAGCCATATTAGTAATATTGCTTTACTAACCCTGGAAGGAAGTGGAATGATTGGTATTCCTGGATTTTCTAAACGTTTGTTTGAAACACTAGCACAAGAAAAAATAAACATCATATTAAGTACACAAGCTTCATCAGAACATTCTATATGCTTAGGTATAGATACCAAAGATGCTGATCTTGCAAAAGAAACTATAGATGCCGCTTTTGAAAACGAAATTTCACTACATAAAATTGAACCATTAATTGTCGAAAAAGATTTATCTATCATCGCTCTTGTTGGTGACAATATGAAAAACCATCAAGGTGTTAGCGGAAAAATGTTTAGTACACTTGGTAAAAATAATATCAATATTAGAGCAATCGCGCAAGGTGCTTCCGAAAAAAACATCTCTGCTGTAATTGCAGATAAAGATGTAAAAAAAGCATTAAACACGTTGCATGAGCGCTTTTTTGAAGAAAACACAAAACAACTTAATGTCTTTATTACTGGAGTTGGTAATGTTGGTGAAAAGCTAATTGACCAAATACAACAACAACATACATACTTAAAAAAGAATCTTAAAATTGATGTTAGAATTGTTGGAATGGCAAATTCCAAAAAAATGATTTTTAACGAAAAAGGTATCGATTTAAACAATTGGACTTCACAGTTTCATCATGCAGAAACTTCTAGTTTACAAGGTTTTTTAAACAAAGTAATTGCACTTAATTTACGTAATAGTATTTTTGTAGATATTACAGCAAACGAAGCGGTTTCTAAACTTTATGCAGACTATTTAAAAAATAGTATTGCGGTAGTTGCATGTAATAAAATTGCATGTTCTAGTAGCTTTGAAAATTATAAAAATCTTCAAGATTTATCTCTTAAATACAATGCTCCTTTTTTATACGAAACAAATGTTGGTGCAGGATTACCAATCATAAATACCTTAAAAAACTTAGTAGCTTCGGGAGATAAAGTAACCAGTATTCAAGCGGTTTTATCTGGAAGTTTAAATTTTGTATTTAATAACTTTAGCGATAAAAGAAACTTTCATGACACGGTAAAGCAAGCACAATTTGAAGGCTATACAGAACCAGACCCTAGAATTGATTTAAGCGGAATTGATGTAGCCAGAAAAATATTAATTCTTGCTCGTGAGAATGGTGGAGAAATGGAAATTGAAGATATTAAAAACGATTCCTTTTTAACCAAAGAAAACTTAGAAAGCGGATCTGTTGACGATTTTTACGAAACACTAATAACAGACGAACCTCATTTTCAAAAACTATATGCTTCCGCGAAAGCGAATGACTGTCAGTTAAAATATGTTGCAGAATATAATAAAGGAAAAGCAAAAGTTGGTTTAAAGGAAATTCCGGAAGGACATCCTTTTTATAACTTAGAAGGAAAAGATAATATCGTGATGTTTTATACCGAACGCTATCCAGAACAACCATTAATCGTTAAAGGTGCTGGAGCTGGAGCAGATGTTACTGCCTCTGGTTTATTTGCAGATATTATTCAAATTGCTAATAAATAAATAAATAAGTAGTGTTCTGTCGCAGTTTACAGTGCTTACGCAAACGTAAAATAAATACTTTCCTGTAAGGTTTTAAAAACCTTGTTGGTATAAATTAAAAGATTTCCGCTTTCGCGGAAATGAAAAAATAATGTTTTTTTAATGAATCAAATAAAAATATTTTCACCTGCAACCGTAGCAAACGTTTCTTGCGGATTTGATGTACTAGGCTTTTGCTTAGATACTGTTGGCGATGAAATGATTATAAAAAAAACGGTAGAAAAAGGAATCAAAATAACCAAAATCGAAGGTTTTGATTTACCATTAGAAACTAAAAAAAATGTTGCAGGAGTTGCTGCATTAGCGATATATAATGATGCTAATCCAGATTGCGGATTTGAAATTGAAATCTACAAAAAAATCAAACCTGGAAGTGGTATTGGTAGTAGTTCTGCTAGTGCTTCCGGTGCTGTTTTTGCTATCAATGAATTGTTGGACAAACCTTATAATAAAACACAACTTTCTAACTTTGCCATGAAAGGCGAAGCGGTTGCAAGTGGTAGCGAACATGCAGATAATATTGCTCCTGGGATTTTTGGTGGTTTTACTTTAGTGAAGAGTAATCAACCTTTACAAATACTAGAATTACCTACGCCGTCTAATTTATATGCGACTTTAATTCATCCGCAAATAGAAGTTAAAACATCTGAAGCTAGAAGTATTTTACCAAAAAATGTACCCATGCAAGATGCCATTACACAATGGTCTAATGTTGGTAGTTTGGTACATGCTTTACACACCAACGACTATAATTTACTAGGAGATTCGTTACAAGATGTTATTGTAGAACCTTATAGAAGCAAACTTATTCCGCATTATGATGAAGTAAAAGAAGCCGCTATTAATAATGGCGCTTTAGGTTGTGGAATTTCTGGTTCCGGACCTTCTATTTTTTCTTTATCGGAAGGCATAGAAACTGCGAAAAAAGTTGAGAAAGCGATACAAGAAGTATATGGTACCACAGGAATTGAATTTTATACATTCACTTCTAAAATTAATGCAGAAGGAATTAAGGTATTAAGCAGTGAGCAGTGAGCAGTGAGCAGTGAGCAAAAAAAAGAAAAGATTTAATAATTAAAAGATTACCGCTTTCGCGGAAACTAAAGATGAATTACTACAGTTTAAACCATAAAGCACCAAACACATCCTTTAAAGATGCAGTTATAAAAGGATTAGCTCCAGATAGAGGATTATATTTCCCGGAAAGCATTACCCCTTTACCACAATCTTTTTTTGATAATATTGACAACTTATCCAATTCTGAAATAGCATTTACAGCAATAAAACAATTTGTATCTCCTGAAATTCCGGAAGACGTTTTAAAAACAATAGTAGAAGAAACACTTTCTTTTGATTTTCCTGTAGTACAATTAAACGATCATATTTCTACATTAGAATTATTTCATGGACCAACCATGGCTTTTAAAGATGTTGGCGCTCGTTTTATGGCTAGATGTCTAGGTTATTTCAACCAAGATAACACCAACGAAGTAACAGTTTTAGTTGCCACTTCTGGTGACACTGGAGGCGCTGTTGCAAACGGTTTTTTAGGTGTTAAAGGTGTGAATGTAGTCATTTTATATCCTTCCGGAAAAGTAAGTGATATACAAGAAATGCAACTTACAACCCTTGGACAAAACATTAGAGCTTTAGAAGTAGATGGTGTTTTCGACGATTGTCAAGACATGGTAAAACGTGCTTTTTTAGATGAAGAACTAACTAGTAAAATGCAATTAACTTCAGCTAACTCGATTAATGTTGCACGTTGGTTACCACAACTTTTCTACTTTATGTTTGCCTATAAGCAATTGCATAAAACACATAAAGACATCGTTTTTTCTGTACCTAGTGGAAACTTTGGTAATGTTTGCGCTGGAATGATGGCACAACAATTAGGTTTACCTATAAAACATTTTATTGCTTCTAATAACCAAAATAATGTAGTTACTAATTATTTACAAACGGAAGAATACAACCCAAAAGCATCTGTACAAACTATTAGTAATGCAATGGATGTTGGTAATCCGAGTAACTTTATTCGTATTCAAGAAATCTATAAAAATAATTTCGATAGTTTAAAAGACAATCTTTCTTCTTACAGTTTTTCTGATGCAGCAACTAAAGAAGCGATGTTAGAAATTTATAACAATTATAACTATGTTGCAGATCCGCATGGCGCTGTTGGTTATTTAGGTTGTAAAGCATATTTAAAGGAAAATCCGAATGCACATACTGTATTTTTAGAAACAGCACATCCAACTAAATTTTTAGATGTGGTGGAAGAAGTTATCCCTCAAAAGCAAGAATTACCAGAACAAATTCAGGCGGTAATGGGTAAAACAAAAGTAGCCACCAAAATTGGCAGCTACGAAGGTTTAAAATCTTTCTTATTAAAAGGCTAATTACGCTTTAACAAAAGACATTTTATTTAAGGCTTCACCAATTTGTGTGTGGCCTTTTATGATTTCAAAAGTGACATTATTTGCAACGTCATCATTAAGTGTTTGTACTAATGTTTGTGCAACATCATTTCTACTTATCTCTCCTCTGGTATGTAATTTTTCTTCCAACGCTATTGCATTCGTTAATTCGCCGTTTGTTAATGCACCTGGTCTAACAATTGCATAATTTAATCCGCTAGATTTCAGGTATACATCGGCATTATGTTTTGCTTTTAAATAGTCTTGAAGCTGTTCTGCTTTTTCTGGTTGGTCTGCTCCCATAGAACTTAGCATCACAAACTTTTTTACTCCGTTTTTATTAGATGCATCTATTAATCGCTTTGCTCCTTCTTGATCTACTTCAATTACTTTCTTACCACCAGAACCAGCAGCAAATAATACTTTATCTATACTTTTAGAATCCTTAAATACATGAGAAACATCTTCTTCTAAATCCCCTAAAACCGTATCTATATTTTTTGCTGTAAAATACGTTTGTTGTTCCTCTTTTCTAACCATTGCTATCGGGTTAAAATATTGAGATTCGTTTAAAAGTTGAACTATTTTTTTTCCTGTAGTGCCATTGGCACCTGCTACTAAAATGTTTTCCATACTTTAACTTATCTATAAAAAGAACATAAACCAAAAAATCCCGGCCCTTTAACTTAAGTTTAATATCCCTTAATAAAACTTTAAGACTTGGTGTAATAGGATATGATATAACTTTTGCCTTATTTACATCTCGCTTACATTTGAAACGCATATTCTTATATTTCACCAAAACATCTACTTCTTTTTCAATACTTTTGCTAGACAAGAAATTAGATTCAAAAAGCATTTTTAATATAAATGAAAGACATAACATTACAATATTTAGGTTTTCTTAATACTCCGAATTTGTGGTTAAATACTTCCGGTTTTAAAATGCAACAATGGAACCTTTCCAATACCGTTACTGATTTTAGCACTTCCGAAAATCATAAATTACGACTTGGTAAATTAGTCGAACGTTTTGTTAGTCAGCAATTAAAACAAGACGATACCGTTTCTATTTTAGTCGAAAATATTCAGATACAAAAAGATAAAATTACTATTGGTGAAATAGATTGTCTTCTTAAAAAGGACGAACAACCTATTCATTTAGAAATAGTCTATAAATTTTATTTGTACGACGAAACGGTTGGCACTACTGAAGTTGACCATTGGATTGGTCCGAATAGAAAAGATAGTCTTGTCCAAAAATTAGCCAAGCTAGAAGAAAAGCAATTACCGCTACTCTATCATAATTGCACAAAACCTGTACTAGAAAAATTAGATTTACAAGTCGAAGAAATACAACAACAAGTATGTTTTAAAGCACAACTATTTGTTCCTTTTAAAAACCAAAACATTCCTTTTAAATCGATTAACGCTTCTTGTGTTAAAGGTTTTTATATTACCCAAAAGGAACTTCAACAATTTGCAGATTGTACCTTCTTTATTCCTGAAAAACGAGATTGGCTAATCGATATTCCAACACATAATCTCTGGCAATCTTACCACACTTTTTTGGAAGCATTAAAACCGGTTTTAAATCAAGAAAAAGCACCCTTATGTTGGATAAAAAAACCAAATGGTAAAACCGAAAAATGCTTTGTTGTTTGGTGGTAAAATTATAGTGTTTTATACGTCTATTCAATAAATTGAAATTACATCGAAAATTAGCAGAAGTTAAGTGCTCCTTTTTTATGGATTTTTAGAGAACTAGCAGTATCTTTATTTTTTGATTTCAAAAAGAAAGATGCATGAATTTAACGATTGAAAATATACTATTAGTTGGTTCTTTATTACTTCTTATCAGTATTTTTGCAGGAAAAACTTCCTATAAGTTTGGTGTTCCTACTTTATTACTGTTTTTAGGAATTGGAATGCTAGCAGGATCCGACGGTATTGGAGGTATTCGCTTTGACGACCCTAAACTTGCGCAATTTATTGGTATTGTATCTCTAAATTTTATCTTATTTTCTGGAGGACTCGACACCAATTGGAAAGCTGTAAAACCTATTCTTCGAGAAGGAATTGCATTATCCACATTAGGGGTATTATTAACCGCAGTTTCTCTTGGTACTTTTGTATGGTTTGTTACCGATTTCACCATTTATGAAAGTCTTTTATTAGGTTCCATTGTATCTTCTACAGATGCAGCAGCTGTATTTTCCATTCTTCGTTCTAAAAGTCTTGCACTAAGAACCAATTTAAGACCCACTTTAGAGTTAGAAAGCGGAAGTAATGACCCAATGGCTTATGTACTTACTTTAGCCTTTTTATCCTTAGTTATTAATCAAGACAAAAGTTTTCTATCTATTATTCCATTGTTTTTACAACAAATGATTTTTGGTGGTATTCTAGGGATAACCTTTGGCGTTGCTAGTAAATATATAATCAATAAAATAAAACTAGACTTTGAAGGGCTGTATCCTGTTTTAGTCATTGCCTTAATGTTTATCACTTTTTCCGCAACCGATTTTGTAGGAGGAAATGGATTTCTTTCCATTTATATCTGTGCTGTTTATTTAGGAAATCAAGACCTAATCCACAAAAAAACAATCCTAAAAATGTTTGATGGTTTGGCGTGGCTCATGCAAATTGTGCTATTCCTTACACTTGGATTACTCGTTTTTCCTTCTGAAATCATTCCATATATGGGTATCGGGTTACTTATTTCTTTATTCTTAATACTTGTTGCCAGACCAATAGGTGTATTTATTAGTCTTATGTTTTTTAAAATGAAAATGAAAAGAAGGTTTTACATTTCGTGGGTTGGTTTACGTGGTGCGGTTCCAATTGTGTTTGCTACCTATCCCCTTTTAGCCGGAATAGACAAAGCGCACATGATTTTTAATATTGTGTTTTTCATTTCTGTTACTTCTATTTTAATTCAAGGAACCACACTTTCTATTGTTGCAAAATGGTTAGGTGTAGGATTACCAGAGACACAAAAGAAATTTACAGATACCGATTTGCTTCTAACGGAAAACCCTAAAGCAGAAATGAAAGAGCTTATCATATCTAAAGAATGCTTTGCGGTAGATAAGAAAATTATAGAATTAGGCTTTCCTAAAAATGCCATAATAGCAATGATTAAAAGAGGCGAAAGTTATATCATTCCAAACGGCTTAACAATTGTAGAAGTTAATGACACCTTAATTGTACTAGCCGACAGACCAGAAGTTTTTGACGAAGTACACAAAACACTTACCAAATAAAAAACGCTAATAGTATTCTATAAAACACTTAAACAATCTATTCTTTTTAAGAAACCTGTTTAAGGTCTAATTCTTCTTGTTAGACCTTTTTTCACTTCTTCCATATCCATGGAATTAGAAGGCGATTTGCTTTGCGGAAAAATAAAAACTTGCCTTTATCAAAAATAATAACGAACTTCATTTTTTAATTCACTAGACGCTAACCACTACATAATCAACTAAAAACAAAGAAATATGAAAAAACTAAATTGGTACTACAAGGGAATAATTTTTGCGGTTTTCGTGCTAATTTCCAACAGCGCTATTGATTTAGTAGCTGGAGATTTCACTTTTGATAATATGGAAAAAAGAGTCCTTCTTTCTCTAATTTCAGGTCTAATTTTTGGACTATTTATGAAATATAAAGACCAAAGGCAAAGTAAGAAAAGTGAAATGTAGCACCTTGCAAAATGGATTATTCCATAGAAATTTCAAAATTTCCCGGATTAAAATATGAACAGCATTTGTGCTATTCCTAAGAATCAAAATTACTTTTTCTAAATAAAACTTACATCCTTATAAAATTAAAACTATGAGATATTTTATAATTCTATTACTCGTTTTATCTGCTTGTAAATCTAAGCCAGATAAAGAATTAGAAACAAAAACATTTGAAGAAATTCATAAAGAAGCCATTGTCGTAGACACCCACAATGATATCTTAATGAAAACGACAGATCTAGGAATGATCATGGATCAAGATTTAACCGGACAAGCACATTCCGATTTGAACCGTTGGAAAAAAGGCGGTTTGGATGTGCAATTATTTTCGGTCTATAGTGACGGAGCGATTGAAAACGCATACGCTTTAGCCAATAGACAAATGGATAGTCTAGATGCCGTAATTGCGCGTAACCCAAATAAGATTACTAAAGCCTCCAACACGAATGCTATTTTAAAAGCTGTAAATGAAAATAAAATTGCAGCAATGTTTGGTGTAGAAGGTGGTCATATGATGGAAAATGACCTAAATAAGTTAGAAGCACTCTATAAACGTGGTGCAAGATATCTAACGCTAACGCATAATGTTGCTCCTTCTTGGGCTACAAGTGCTGCTGATGAAACAAGCAATCCGAATCTCACCCCAAAAGGCCTAACCGATTTTGGAATACAAGTCGTAAAAAAAATGAATGCATTGGGAATGCTAATAGATGTTAGTCACTCTGGCGATCAAACATTTTGGGATGTAATTAAAATTACTAACAAACCAATAATAGCGTCACATAGTTCGGTCTATAGTCTGGTACCTAATCGTAGAAATTTAAAAGATGATCAAATACGTGCCATTGCTAAAAATAAAGGTGTCATTCAGGTGAATTTTCATCCTGGTTTTATTGACCCTAGTTTTGGTGAAAAGGATGCGGCTTTTTTTAAGAAACACACTATAGAAAAAGATTCCTTAGTAAATAGCGGAATGGATCCATGGTATACGATGGATTATTTGTACAAAAAATATCCAGCAGAAGCGAACTTATTAAGACCACCATTATCTACGTTGATAGATCACATAGATTATATTGTTAAACTGGTAGGTGCAGATTATGTAGGTTTAGGATCGGACTTTGATGGCATCAACCTTACTCCACTTCCATTAGATGATGTTACAACCTATCCTTTAATAACAAAGGCATTAGTAGAAAAAGGATATAGTGAAAAAGATATTGTAAAAATTCTTGGCGGTAATTTCTTAAGAGTTTTAAAAGCAAATGAATCCAATAACTAATGAAGACAATTTTAAGAGATGCATAATTAATTCTACAAACCATTCTATTGCATTAGAAAACAAAACAACCAACACATGATAATTACTCCTATCCCTCCAAATTTATATGCCTATGCAAATCCTAATGCTGCACATGAAGGTAATGTTGCCATCAATATTACCACAGAAAACAAAGAGGTAAGTCTAGCGATTCAAAATAATATAGACCACATCCAAAAGTTAAAATACCAAATGATTATTGTTCCTGGCTTCACTCCTAGAGATATTACAAAACCAGAAGGCACCAATAAAAAAGAACTAAAACGATTAGAACGAGCAATAAAAGCAATGCGTAAATTTAAGGTGCCTTTCATTATGGTTTCTGGAGGAAATGTAAGACCACCACAAACACCAAACAATGAAGCCTACGGATTGAAACAAGCTCTAATCTCTAAATTTAATCTTAACGAAAGTCAAATTGCTATAGATCCCTATGCAAGAACTTCGGTAACAAACATGCGCAATTGCGGTCGCTTTATGCTCAAACATAAATTAAAGAGAGCTTTAATTATTACGTCTTTCGGACAAAATTTTTATTTTGGAGCGCAGGCTATTTCTACCTACCAAAAAGCGAGTAAAAAGACTTTAGGCTATAAGGTTGGGAAATTTCGTTTTTTATCGCTTTACAGAACCAGTTTTATACCAAGTCCAGATGTACTCCAGCGATCGGATAGTCCGTTGGATCCATAAAAAATAGAATTTGTCATTGTGAGTTACAAAGCAATCTCACCAAGAAATAACTCCTTATTTTTTAGAATAATAAAACTTGACTATGTCAAAAAAAATAGCGAACTTAGAATTTAAAGGAACTGATGATATAAAACATTTAAACGATTTCATATCATCGAATACGTTGTGCTTCATTAAAATCAACCGCTAACCAATGATAAAATTCTTTAGAAAAATACGATACGACCTTATGGAGAAAAACAAAACTGGAAAGTATTTGAAATATGCAATTGGAGAAATTGTGCTTGTTGTTATTGGAATTTTGATTGCGTTGTCAATAAATAATTGGAACGAAACCAACAAAATAAATAAAGAAGAAACAAAATTACTTATTTCTTTGAATACTGATTTTCAAGAAAACCTCATTAGATTAGAAAAAACCATTGCTTTACAAAAAGGTGTGATTAAAAGCAGTAAAGGTCTAATCCAAATAATGTTATCAGAAAATAAAAATATAGATTCAGACTCAATAGCTAATATGATATCACGTGGAGCACAATCTTGGTGGAGAGCAGAATACGTAACAGGAACCTATAACGCAATTTTGGGTTCAGGAAATATTAATGTTTTAAAAAATGATGACCTAAAAAGAATTCTAGCAGAATTTTCATCAGAAGTAAATTCTGGCTTTGAAGACCACGAAGAATCAATGAATATTTTATTTGAATTTAATAAGTCAAATGCATCAATTTTACCATATCTAATGTTGGATAATCAATATGAAAGATTGGGCTTGGTGAAAAATGAAAAAGCAATTAGCGCATCAGCAAATGAAATAATAACAAATAAAGCTAATTTAGGATTATTAATAAACAAAACAGTACTCGAAGGATTGAGAATTGATTATCAGTATAAAATTAAGGATTACATTAGAGAAATCCTTACAATTATAGCATCTGAATTAGAAAAATAACGAAAGCACAACAACGTATATAATTTATTGCTTGGTTCTAGCTTATTTACGAAAATCCTTTCGGATTTTCTATTCGGTTTTTATTTGCTAAATTAGGTACTTAAACACACCGCTAATCATACACAAAACGGTTAGTTTAAATTCGAAATCCAAAATCCCTCCTCAAAAAAAACGCTTCAAACACCAACCCTTCCAAACAAAAAATAATTTTAAGACAACATTATTCCCAATCCTAAAAGCATTTCCATATTTTTCAATACTTTTGTTATTCAACAATTAAATTATAAGATTCCCACTTTCGTGGGAATATAAAAATACTTTTTTCTATGAAAAATACTGCATTATCTGCTACTCACGAATCTCTAGGAGCAAAAATGGTTCCTTTTGCTGGTTACAACATGCCTGTTCAATATGAAGGGGTGAATATAGAACACGAAACCGTTAGAAAAAGCGTTGGTGTTTTTGATGTTTCCCACATGGGAGAATTTTTAATTTCTGGTCCTAATGCACTTGCTTTAATACAAAAAACATGTAGTAATGATGCAAGCAAACTTACTATTGGTAAAGCACAATACAGCTGTATACCAAATGATGATGGCGGTATTGTAGACGATTTAATTATCTATAAATTGAAAGAAGAACAATATTTATTAGTGGTTAATGCTAGTAATATTGAAAAAGACTGGAACTGGATTAGCTCTAAAAATGATGTCGATGCAGATATGCGCGATTTAAGTGAAGACTATTCACTACTTGCTATTCAAGGCCCTAAAGCTATTGAAGCTATGCAACCTTTAACAAGTCATGATTTATCGGCTATTAAATTTTACAACTTTGAAGTTGGTGATTTTGCAGGAGTCGAAAATGTAATCATCTCTGCAACTGGTTATACAGGAAGTGGCGGATTTGAAATTTATTGTAAAAACACCGAAGTAAAACAAATTTGGGATAAAGTTACCGAAGCTGGAGCAACACCTATTGGACTTGCTGCAAGAGATACACTGCGTTTAGAAATGGGTTATTGTCTTTACGGAAATGATATAGACGATACTACTTCTCCTATTGAAGCTGGTTTAGGATGGGTTACTAAATTCACCAAAGAATTTACAAATAGCGAAGCATTAGCAGACGAGAAACGTCATGGTGCCAAACGCAAACTTGTTGCTTTTGAATTGGACGAAAGAGGAATTCCAAGACATGGTTATGATATTGTGGATGGTCAAGGTAAAAAAATAGGTGTAGTAACTTCTGGAACTATGAGTCCGATGCTTGGTAAAGGAATCGGTCTTGGTTATGTACCAACTGTTTTTGCAGATGTAGATAGTAAAATAAATATTCAAATTAGAAAAAATGCTATTCCTGCAACGGTGGTAAAATTACCATTCTACAAAGGATAATATGATAGACTTTCAGCAAGTAATTAATACCATTCACAACGATTTAAAACAAGAAATTGATCGTGGATTGGTTGCTAATTATATTCCAGAATTATCACATATCGATGCCAATAATTTTGGGATCCACTTAAAACTACTTTCTGGAGAAAGTTTTTCGGTAGGCCAAGCGCAAGCGCCATTTTCTATTCAAAGTATTTCTAAAGTATTTGCGCTTGCTAAAGCGTTTCAATTGCAAGGAAATGATCTTTGGCAACGCATGGATGTGGAGCCTTCTGGCGATCCTTTTAATCAGTTGTCGCTACTAGAACTTGAAAATGGCATTCCTAGAAATCCGTTTATAAATTCTGGCGCTATTGTGATTGCAGATATATTGGTTTCGGGATTAGAAAATCCGAAAGAAGATTTTTTACATTTTGTTCGCGCTTTAGCAAACGACCAAACCATAAATTATAATGAAGCAGTTGCTGCATCTGAAAAAGCCACAGGTTATAATAATTATGCAGCAGCCAATCTTCTAAAATCCTTTGGTAATTTACAGAATGATGTCGCAGATGTTTTAGACTTCTACTTTTATCAATGTGCTTTAGAGATGACTTGTGAGCAATTAACAAATGCATTCTATTTATTTGCGAATCATGGTGTTTGTTTACAAAACAAAGAATGGTTAACGGCGAGCCAGATAAAACGTATTAATGCCATTATGCTTACATGTGGTTTTTATGATGAAGCTGGGGAGTTTGCATTTGAGGTAGGTTTACCAGGTAAAAGTGGTGTTGGTGGTGGTATTGTGGCGTTATTGCCTAATCAATTTGTAATCTCTACTTGGTCACCAGGACTCAACCCAAAAGGGAATTCTAAAATTGGAATGCAAGCTTTAGAGGCTTTTACGACCAAAACAAAACTTTCTATTTTTTAAAATAGCACCCCTAATTCATGCTGGATAAAAAAAAACATAAAATACTTGTTCTTGGTGTTAATGGCTTTATTGGTAATGCCATTTACAAAGAGCTATACCCCTATTTTAGAGTTTTTGGAACGTACAGCACACCAAATAAAGCTTCCGAAAAAAACAAACAATTTTTTCATTATAACCACGAAGAAGATGATGTGGTAGAAATACTAGAAGCTACAAAACCGAGTATCATTATTTCTTCGCTTCGCGGAAACTTTGCTACGCAAACTATAGCGCATCAGCATATCACAGAATACGTAAAACACCATAACTGTAAGATTATATTCATATCGTCTGCCAATGTATTTGATGCATATAAAAACTATCCAAGTTACGAGTTAGACAAAACTTTAAGTTCAAGTATTTATGGGCATTTTAAAATAAAGATTGAAAACATGCTCATGCGTTTACCTAAAAGTAAATGGGCAATTTTAAGATTACCAATGGTTTTTGGAACGGGTTCGCCAAGAATAGAAGAAATTAGAACCCAATTAAAAGAAAAAACGCCAATAGAGGTTTTTCCTAACTTGATAATTAATGTCACTACAGACTATAAACTATCGCAACAAATACATTATATTATAAACAGAAATAAAACAGGCATTTTTCATTTAGGAAGCACCGATTTAATACATCATGATGAGTTTATAAAAGAAATTGTAAGTTCTCTTGTATTATATAATCCGGTTTACAAACAAGTGTATACCACGAATGATGATCGCTATTTAGCTGTTTTACCAAAAGATAATTTATTACCAAAAAACCTACAAATACAAAGTAAAGATGTACTTAAAATGAGTATTTTGTAGGGTATAAAAAAACATAAAAATGATGGAAAAACTTTCCGAAGACAACATAGAACAACGCTTATTACATTTTCCGGATTGGGATTATTTTGACAATGCACTTCATGCCGAATTTGAATTCGACAATTTTAAAGATTGCTTTAGTGCGATGAGCAGAATTGCTTTTGAATGCGAAGCGCAAAACCATCATCCAAATTGGAGTAATATATATAACATTCTAAAAATCAGCTTATCTACTCATGATGTAAAAGGAGTAACCAAAAAAGATTTTAAACTCGCAGAAGCTATTGATACTATTGTAGTGCCGGAAGACGAATAATTTACTATCTTCCTTTTATTTTTTATGAATAAAACCCTACTCTATTTCTTTATACTTTGTATTCCAATACTTTCTACGGCACAAAACAACTTGTTTTGCAAACAGGTATCTGCTTTAGATTCTTTAATAAAAGCAGAACATTACAAAGCCAAAACTACTAATGATACCCTATCTAAACATGTTTTTAATCTATTTATAGATCATTTAGATTCTGATAAACGTTTTTTTATTAAAAATGATATTACCAATTTTAAGACAGATCAGTTTCAAATAGATGACTATGTTAAAAATAATAACTGCAGTTTTATAGAGAAATATGTAGAAGTTCTAACACAAAGAATTGAGCAATCTATTCAGTATTTAGAAAACTTAAAACAGCAAAAACTGGATTATTCGGGCAAAGATGTTTTAAAATTCTCCCAAGATAAAGATGCTAGCATCTATCAAAACAAAGAAGAATCCAAAAAATATTGGTCAAAAAAAGTCAGATACTTATTAGTTCTAGATGCTTTAGATCAAGATTCTATTTTAGAAAATGCAAAAGCAAATTTTAAAATTTTTGAAAGTAAGAACAAAGAAAAAATAATAGATAATCAAATCTGTTTGCTTCATGAAATTTTAAACCAAAACGGAGGCATTTATAGTTTTGTTACTGAAAACTTCTTGAATGCATATATTCAATATCAAGATCCAAATTCTACATTTTTTAATGAAACGGATAAAACGCTATTTGAAAATTCCTTAGCCATTCAACAAGAAACTTTTGGAATACTAACTAAAAAAACAAAAAACGGAGAAATTGTAATAAGTCAGATTATTCCAGGAAGTGCTGCTTTTAAAAATGGTTCTTTTGAAGAAGATGACGTCATTAAATCATTAACTTCAAAAAACAATAATTTACAAATTCATTGTATAAAAAACGAAGACGTTATTTCCTTTTTAAATAACAAAGAAAACCAAACGGTTCGATTTAAAGTTAAGAAAAAAAATGCATCTATAGTAGAGATTGATTTAACCAAAACCATTTTAAAAGTAGAAGAAAACTCTATTACAGGTTATCTTGTTGGAGAAGCAAATACATTTGGTTATATAAAAATACCAAGTTTTTATACCAATTTAGAATCGTACAACAAAAGAGGACTAACAGCAGATTTCGCGAAGGAATTATATAAACTTCAAAAAGAAAATATACAAGGACTTATCATCGATTTAAGGTTTAATGGCGGAGGCTCTATGCAAGAAGCTATTGCGCTTAGTGGTATGTTTATAAATAAAGGTCCCGTTTCTGTAATTAGAGATAATAAGGACAATCGTTATACCTTTAGAGACCCAAGTCGTGGCACTTTTTTTAATAAACCAATAGTAGTATTAATTAATAATTATAGTGCATCTGCTTCCGAGTTTTTTTCAAGTACAATGCAAGATTATAATAGAGCCATTCTTGTGGGTTCTACCACTCATGGTAAATCTAGTGCACAAGTAATTCTTCCGCTAAGCGAAAACCAAAACTTAGGTTATAGTAAAATTACTGTCGAATCCTTTTACAGAGTTACCGGAAAAAGTTTACAATCAAAAGGTGTAATTCCGGATATAGAATTACCTTCTATTTATGATGGATTTAAGTTTAATGAAATAGATAAACCTTACGCTTTAACCAATGACACAATTCAAGTAAAGCTAAAACATATTCCGCTTCCAAAAATAAATTTCACCAATCTAAAATCAAAAAGTAGTACTCGTGTACAAAGTAGTGCCGATTTTACATTAATAAAAAATGCGAATGAAAAGCTATTAGAAAATTATTATGGTTCCACATCTTATAGTTTAACAATAGATAACATTTATAACCATGAGCAAGCATATAAAACCATGTGGCAATCTGTTTTTAATACTAAAGAAAAGGAAGCAAAATTAGTAGTTTTTAATTCCAGTTCTACCACAGAATTATTAAGCTATAGCGAAACCGAAAAAACGAATAATGAACAGCTATTAGGCAATTTGTCAAAAGATATTTATATTCACGAAGCCTATTTAATATTAACAGATTTATTAAATCCTAACCATTAATATATGAACAACTTTACTAAATTTTTTATTGGAATTCTTTTATGTTTTACAACGCTAAATAGTACGGCTCAAAAATTTGATAACCCTTCGGATTACTTAACTTTTGTTGGCGATGAATTAGAAGTTATTGCCAAAAACAATTGGAAATACACCAAAGCTGTAGCACACAGTAAAAACGATAAAAACATTTCAAGCAAACGTAAAGTTTTAATTAAATCGGTAGAAAGAGCGTACCAAAAGATACAAAAAGCCGAAGGTTATGATGGCGACGAATATAAAAACCAAGTATTAAAGCATTTAACATTTAATAAGAATATATTAAATAATGATTATGCCGAAATTGTAGACATGAAAGCCATTGCAGAAGAATCTTATGATTTAATGGAAGCTTACATTCTAGCACAAGAAATGGCGGATGAGAAAATGGAACAAGCACAAGCAGAATATGAAAATAACTTTTATACTTTTGCTAAAAAACACGATATCAATATAATTGAAAGTGACTCTGATTTAAGTAAAAAAATGAAAATTTCTGGAGAAGTATTCAATCATTATAATGCGTTGTATCTTGTCTTTTTTAAAGTATATATTAATGAAATCTATTTAATGGACGCTCTAGAACAAAATGATATTAGTGCCATTCAGCAAAACACAAATGCACTAAGCCAATCTGCAAAAGAAGGATTAACCATTTTAGAAAGCGCTACTTTATATAAAAACGACCCTTCTATAGTAAAGGCTACCAAAGCAATATTTGAGTTTTTTATTGACGAAGCAGATAATAAAATACCGCAACAATTAGATTTTCTTGTGCTAAATGAAGATATGGAAACCATAAGTAATACCTTAGAAAAAACACCAGAGAAAAAACGCACTAAAAAGCAAATTGACGATTATAACGATAAGGTAAAACAAATCAACAAAGCAGTAAAAAACTATAATAAAGTAAATACAGAATTAAATAACAAACGTGAAAAAGTATTTAATGCCTTAGATTTAACTAAAGAGAAATTTTTAGACAAACACATTCCAAAGGATTAATGATTTTTTTTAAATTTGTAACAATAAATAAATAATTAAATTTTTCGCTTTCGCGGAAACAAAAATAAGATTAAGATGGGAAGAGCTTTCGAATTTAGAAAAGCACGTAAAATGAAACGTTGGTCGGCTATGAGTAAAGCCTTTACACGTATTGGTAAAGACATTGTAATGGCTGTTAAAGAAGGTGGTCCAGATCCAGCAAGTAACTCACGTTTAAGGGCCGTTATTCAAAATGCAAAGGCTGTAAACATGCCTAAAGACAATGTAGAACGTGCTATTAAAAAAGCAAGCGATAAAAGTCTAGGAGATTATAAAGAAGTAATTTTTGAAGGCTATGCACCGCACGGAATTGCGGTTTTAGTAGAAACTGCAACAGATAATAATACACGTACCGTTGCAGATGTAAGAAGCTATTTTAATAAATGTGATGGTAGTTTAGGTACTTCAGGTTCTGTAGTATTTATGTTTGATCATACTTGTAATTTTAGAATTGAAGCCGAAGGACTAGATCCGGAAGAATTAGAATTAGAATTTATTGACTTTGGTGCAGAAGAAGTTTTTGCTGATGATGATGGTATTTTAATCTATGCTCCCTTTGAAAGTTTTGGTGCTATACAAGCAGAACTAGAATCTCGTGGTATTGAAATTCTTTCTTCTGGCTTTGAACGTATTCCACAAGTAACTAAAAAACTTACTCCAGAAGAAGCTGCAGATGTAGAAAAACTTCTAGAGAAATTAGATGATAATGATGATGTACAAAACGTATATCATACCATGGAAGAATCTACAGAAGAATAAATGAATAAGAGGTCTTGACCTCTTAACTAGATTTAACAATCTACAATTTTATTATTCTATATTAGTTAGAACCTGAAACGATTTCAGGTAAGTAAAAAAAACTTTAAGAAAACCTAAACACCATTGTTTAGGTTTTTTTTTGTAACATTATATACTGTAATTCGTTATAATAAAAACCATATCTATGAAATTTAAATATCTACTCTCCTTTCTTTTCGTAATCCTATTTCAATTTTCAATACAAGCACAAACCGTTTCTGGTAAAGTTTTATCTTCTACAAATGAAGAAATCCCTTTTGCAACCATTCAAATAGGGTCTGATTATGGGGTTATCTCTAATGAAGAAGGAGGTTTTTCTATAGATACTGATGGTTTTTCAGCAACAGATATAGTTATAATTTCCTGCTTAGGTTTTGAAAATTTAACCATGGATGTAAAGAGTTTTAGTTCTAATGATTATATTTTAAAGGAAAGAATGGAAGAACTTTCCGAAGTTTTTATAAGCAATAAAAAACTTACTGTTGAAGAAATTTTACAAAACGTACAAACCAATATTGCTAGTAATTATAATGTCAACAACCAAAGTGAAATTTTCTTTAGAACGACAGCATTCATTACCTCTAAAAAAGTAGAATTTAAAATTTTAAAAGCAACCGAACTTCCAAAAAGTAAAATTAAAGCGATCAACTCCGAGTTTGAAAATTTACGTAAAGGATCAGAAAATAAAACATCTTCCAATTATAATGACTTGCTTTTAAACTATTCAAAATTTAACGATACTAGTAAAATCAATATTATAAAAGCAACCAAACTGATTAATGAGTCCAAAGATAAATCAGCAGATAAACTACAAAAAGATTTGGAAGCATTAATAATGAAACAATTAGATACTAATGCGACTTACAAAGTCAAATCTGGTATTTTTAAAGTAGATGACTCTCTAAAAGTAGTAAACAATTCCAATACCAAATCTACAGATTCTATTAAAACCCAATATATAAAACAATCCCTTTCTAATATTCTTAAAAAGAATACCATAGAAGAAGAAAATTCCTATTTTAGTTTTATATTTAATTTAAATAAAAACAATTATAAACTTGAAGGGATAACGTATTTAAATGAAAACTCTATCTATAAAATTAGCTTCACTCCTAAAAGGAAAAGCGAAATATTTAAAGGTATTATATATGTAAATACAGACGATTTTGCTATTGTGAAAATAGATTATGAATTAGGTGAAGGTAGGCTTGGATATAGTATTAACGTAAAAGCATTATTAGGTTTTAAAATGTCAGAAAATAAAATAAATGGTTCTGTTTTTTACAAAAAAGATGACTCTGGATTCTATAATATACAATATATAAAAAGCGAAAAAGAAATCTATATGTATATGTCGAGACCTTTTAAGCTTATAAAAAACAAAGAAAATGAGGACGATGATAAAAATGTATTGAAGTTTGATTTTACTACTGAAAATATTATTACCACAAAAAAAGAAATATACTTTACAAAAAACAGTTTAAATACGGAAACAACATTTAATCAGTTCGAAAATTCGGAAACCTATTTTATAGAAAAAATTAAAGCATATGATCCAGAAATATGGAAAAATCATAATGTAATTGCTCCTGTAAAAGCCATAGAAAATTATCATTTAGAATAGATTTCTCTTGTTATTTAGTAAATCGATTAAATATAAAGCATGTCCATGAAATTTAAAAATATCCTTTTCTTTCTTTTGCTAAGCATTTTTAGCTTTTTTAAAATAGAAGCACAAACCATTTCTGGAAAAGTAATATCTTCTTCCAATGAGGAAATTCCTTTTGCTACCATTCAAATAGGGAATGATTATGGTGTTATTTCTAATGAAGAAGGAAACTTTTCTATAGAAACGAAAGGTTTTATAGCAACAGACTCTGTTACCATTTCCTGTTTGGGTTTCGAAAAAAACGCCTTTATTCTAGAAGATTTCACATCTAAAGAGTATGTGCTAAACGAAAAATTGAATGAACTTTCAGAAGTATTTTTAAACCATACAGCGCTATCTGCAGACTCTATTATGTTTTATGTAAATGCGAACTTAAAAACGAATTATAAATTAGACCTCAATGATTTTAAAGTCTTTAGCAGAAAAACAGATTATATTGTTGGTGATTTAGCAGATTTCAAAATTAAAAAATCCACAGGCTTTAAACGAAAACAACTGAAAGCATTTAATGATGATTTTGATAAGCTAGAAACTTCTTTAGTAAATAATAAATCGAAACAATACACAGACTTTGTAGGTTCTTTAAAAGTTTTAGATAAAGATAATGCCAAACTAGAGGTAGAAAAAGCGATTAGCTTACGGGATGAAAAGAACAACCAATCTATGGAAAGTCTAGCAGAACGCGGACAAGATATAGTGATGAAACATCTAGATAAAGACAAGATGTATACCGTTAAATCTGGTTTTTTTAAAGTCACAGATTCTGCTACTGTAAATAAAGAAGAAATTAAGAAAAGACAAGACACAGTAAACACGCTTCGATATGCGAAAAACGAAACGTTTAACATGATAAAGAATAGTAGTTTTTCTAATCCAGATGCGAAACTAGATTTTGTTACTAACACTAGAAAATATAAATATTCCCTTAAAGATGTCACTTTTTTAGACAGTGAAATGGTGTATATTATAGCGTTTAAACCAAAAAGATCTTCTGCTTTATACACAGGAAGCCTATATGTTTCTAATGATACATTTGCTGTAATTAGAGCAGATTATGATTTTTATGAAAACCGAATTGGTGATAAATTAAATCTGAGACTTTTATTAGGAATAAAATACATTGAAAAAAACAAGAAAGGTATTGTTGTCTATAAAAAATGGGACGATAATTTCTACTATCCTAGTTATATAAACACACAAATAGATCGCTACTTCTATGTAAACAGACCTATTAAGTTTATTGAAAATGACAATTCTAGAAATAAAGTAGCTTTTAACTTTAAAATTGAAGGTACTTTTAAAGGTAAATCTGAATTGTTAATTATTTCTAGAAGTGATTTGCAAACTACTGATTTTACTAACTATACAGAAAAAACTAGAATAGATTATGAAAACCCTAAAGCCTACGATGCCACAATTTGGAGCGATTACAATGTTTTAGAACCTTTAAATGATATGAAAAACTTTAAGATAGAATCTGAAGAAGAAAACTAAAAAAAGCTACATCAACTGGAGTTAAAATAGCTTTTGTTAGTAGTATGCTAATGTTTCTTTTTAGGGACATATCGTTTACTTTATGTTTCACTAGTTTCCTACTAGTTTATTAATTTCAAATATTATGCCAAAATAATACACCATTGCACAAGCACAGTTAGTTGGTGGTTTTCTACTTTTAATTCCCAATGCACACAGATGGCATTTTTTAAAGAATACTTTAAAGCATCCGTTTTAAAATTTGAAACTAATTGTGCTTCATCTACTGTATTATCTACGATGGTATAATTGGGTCCTGTGATAGAAAACTTTCTTGCAATATATCCGGAAGTTGCATTGGCTAGGGTCCAAGGAAAAATTCCAGGATTTGCAAAACGCGGACTATGCTCTAAAGCGTTTTCCCAAAAAGCAATAGAAGAAAAAGTTCCTGCATTAGAAGATATCAAGTAAACCGCAGATTGATTTCCATAAAACTCAAAATCTTGTTCCGCAGAAATAACGTCGACAAAATGGGTTGCTAAATCTGCTTCCGTTTTCCCTGTAGCTTGGTATGTATTCCAGTTTAATTCCATGATGAAAATAAGGTTATAGAATTTAATCCTCCAAAAGCATAACCACAATTCAGTACTTTATCGACTTTGGTTAAAACAGGTTTCTTCGGAATACGAATATCAAATTCGGCATTGGTATAATTAAGCGTATGCGGAATGGTTTGATGCTGAATAGAAAGCACAGAAACGATAGCTTCAATTGCTGTGGAAGCACCTAATGTATGTCCGATTTTAGGTTTAATACTAGAAACATACGGTGAATGTGTATCAAACACTTTTGCTATTGCTTGAGCTTCCGATTGATCGGACAATTTGGTTCCAGTTCCATGTGCAGAAATCCAATCGATTTGCGAAGGTTTCAAATTATTTGTTTTTAAAAGTTGCTGAAAACAGTTGATAATTCCGGAAGAATCCGGTTTTGGAGCTGTTGGATGATAGGCATCACAAGACAAAGCACAATCGTCTAAAACAGCAAGGAAATTCGCATTTCTCTTGGTTGCATTTTCTACTTTTTCTAAAACTAAAAAACCAGCACCTTCGCCTAAAATCATTCCATCCCGATTCGCATCAAAAGGTTTACAAATCCCGGAAGGACTCATCGCTCTACTCCTACTAAAACCTGTCATTGCAATTTTAGAAAAAGGATCTACTCCACCAACAATAGCCATAGAAATTTCTCCTTTTTGTAAAGCATCCATTCCCGCTTTAAGCGCATAATTTCCAGCTGCACAAGCGGTTGCGAAACATTGAAATTTATCTATTGCAGGATACTTTTTCATCAAGCGTTTACAAATTCCGAAACCAGTATACGCTTCCGGAATTAGTGTTTGTTTATTTTCTGCTATAGCTTCAAAAGCAGCAGATTCTCCCATAGTAGTTCCTAGAAATAAACCCCATTTTTCTGTTTTTGAACAGTTCGCTTGTTTTATAGCTTGCTCTATTGCTGCAACAGAAAAATGAAATCCTCGCTGTAAAGGATCACATTCTATATTTTCTACGCGACTTGCATGGATATATTTAAAATCGGAATGTTTTAAATCTTCCCAGTTTTTAATACCAGAACTATCGTTTAATAGTGCATTCCAGAAATCCGTGATATTATTTGCTAACGAACAAACAACACCTAATCCAGTAACTGCTATTTCATTAGTGTTGTACATTATGAATGTATTCTGCCATTAGATTTACTGTCGCAATTTGTGACCAATCTGTATCTGGAATTTCTATTCTATACTCCTGTTCTATTCTGGCAACAAACTCTGCCATATCTAAAGAATCGACACCCAATTCTTCTTTAAAATTAGAGTCATTAGAATCGATTTCCAATTTAGGTTTCACATCTCTAAAATGCGTTAAAATGGTATTTATAATAATATTTTTCATGGATATGTTTTTATAGTATTAGCTAATAATGCGGTTTCTTTGGAAGAATAAATTGGTGCTAACGGATCTCCAATTAATCTATAGTGTGTATATGACGAAAGATTTTTTGGTGTTGCTTGAATAACTAATTCTGCAATAGTGCTTGCGCCTCCTAATAATGCTTTGGTAATACCAACAGACCACCTGGTATTGTCTGTATGTAAAGTACTGTCTACTGCACCAAATGTAACCGCCGTTTTTCCATCTAAAACCAATTGCTCACAAAAGGAGATTTCTGTATTTTTTCTACTCGCAGTTTTACAACATAAGGATAGCAAAGCTCCAACAGGTTTTGATTTTTTATTTTCAAAATGATGCGAACGCAAACCATAATAGCCCACCCAACCAATAGGTCTGCCATGTCCGAAATAGGTTGCTAATCCGATTCCGCTTTCCAAACCTGCAATCATACTTTCTCGAAATAGTAAATCACTACTCCATTTGTAGGACAACAAACTTGGTGTTTTCAAAATAGTGGCCATACGATCTACAATTCTGACAAACCTAGGATGCTTTTGTGAAAGTAAAGCGATAGCACATTGTTCTTGTTTTCTGCCATGCACTTCATCAATAGTTTTAGAAAAGGTAAAGAGATCTTCACTATTTCTAATGGGCAACCAAGCAATCGGTATTTTTTTATTTTCCATGGTTTTAATAAATGGAAACTTTAATGCGTTTTTTGGAAAGCATTTCGCATCACCAATTAATAATACGGCATCTTGATTTTTAACTTGACTTTGAATCTGATTATAACTTGGTCTTGCATCATAATCAATCACATGCACCTCTATATGATGCTTTATATATGTACTTTTAAGCAACATAAAATTTTCTTCCGATTTGGCATCGGAAGAAAATTGTGGTTTTACAATTAAAATGGTTTTATGCTGCTTTAGCTTCATCTACAAAAGGTTGAAATCTGTTAATATCTGTTCCTGTTTGTCCTAATAAACGTGCTCTAACAAAGTATTGCATTAAAATCTGACCTTGTTGCTCTTCGTTAAAATCATGAATAGATGTGGCATTGTCCAAAACCGTTTCTCCTCCAGCTCCAGTAAATATCCCTTGAGAAGCTCCAATCAACGTTGTAGATGGCGGTGTTCCAACTGGTGCAAAAAATGCATTTGGAATATTAATCCCTACATCCGCTGGACCTTCATTATAGCCATAATTATAACCTGCTCCCACCAATTGTGCCGCAACAGCATGTGCTAAATAAACTGGTCCGGTATTTTGATTTTGCCAAACATGCGTTAATTCATGCACTAGTGTCGCTCTACTAAAATCATCATCTACATCAAAATTGATTAAGTTTCCTGTTACAAAAGCACGAGAATCTGGATTTCTAGTGACAAAATCTTGAACACCAAAAACAATATCATTTAACGCTACTTCTTTTGCAATGAATGTATTATTCCAATCGATGCCATCTCCAAAAACAAAACGACCATCTGCTTCTTCTGCCGCCGTTAAACTTCTATAACTACCAAGCATTTCAAAAAGAATAGATATTGTAGTACCAAGCATTCCTGTACTCACTTCGAAGGCTGCCTCTAGCATATCATCAATAGACTCTCCTAATTCTCTAAGCGTTTCCGTTACTTCTTCTACAAATTCTTCACCGGTATCTAAAACGGACTGATAAATATCCTGAATAGAATTTCCTACATCTCTAGCTGCGGCAATAAAGAGATCGAGGGTTTGATCTGGGTGCAACATGACTTCGGTTAATAAAGTAGCTAAACCAACTCCTGCTGCTAAAGCACCAATAACTACTTCTCGCATGATTTCAAAAGTTTTATTGGCAACCCAAGCAATTAATCCTGCTATTGCACTTGCTGCTCTTAAAGCGCCTTCTACAAATTTTCGAATACCAGGAATAAAATCATTTTCTAGATAATTAAGTACATAACTAATAGAGTTACCTATTCGTTCTGTTGCTTCTCCTAAAAACTCTAAAGCGGCATCACCAACAGCAATTGCCCAATCGATAACTTCAGAAATTCGACTTCCTATATCTTCGACGAGTTCTAAAAGTTTATCAAAAATAGCATCTGCTTGTTCTAAAGCCCAATCCATAACTTCTGTAATGGATTCCTTTACAAAACGAATTGCTAAAATGGATTGTCTCCAAATTTCGGAAGCTAAATCTTCACCTCTAGCAATTAGCCATTCAAAAATATCTCCAACAGGACCTAAAGCTTGTAAGATGCCATTCACTATTTTTCGGAACACATAATAGGTTTCTTCAATTACGGACTCTAAAATATCTGCAATTGTAGCTCCTGCAGCAATCGCAGCTTCAATAAGCCTTGCTGCACTTCTGTATGTAAATGCAATCATGGCCTTCGTGAATTCGGCTATTTGTCGTCCAATTTCTAACATGGCTTGTATGGTTTCCTTTAATAAGTCCACCGTTAAATCAAACACATCCTTTAAAATGTTTACCATAGATTTACCAAGCTCAAAAGCAGCTTCTACAATTTTTTTAATTGCGACCACACTTTGAGTTGCTATGGTTTGAATTAATTCTACTAATGTTTTTCCGGCAGCAAGTAAGCCTTCTACAATTTTGGTAGCTAATTCTTTTGTGGTTGTAATTACAAAGTCTGTAAATTCTACTAATGCAGTTCCAATTTCTGAAGCAGCTCTTACTACTTCACTAACGAAGTCTGCTGCGGCATTTGCGGTTTCCTGAATAATTTCCGTTAAGGTATTTCCTAATTCGGTGAAAGCTCTAACCACTTCATTTACTAAATCTCTAGGACGCGTAACTAAGGTTACTAAGATAGAACCTATGGTTTCCCCTATTTCTAAGAGTACTCGAACGGTATTTCGAATTAGCGTAAGTCCAAATTGAAATGCTTGATTTAAAATATTACCAATTTCTTTACCAATACGAATTAAGGCTTCTACTCCAGCTTTAACAAATTCGTATGTTTTTGTTGCTAACCATTTTAGTAAATCTGCTAAAACTTCACCTAATTGATCGATAGCCTTAATTACAGATTCAATGATATCTTTAGCAAAAGCAAAAACATCTTCTAATATTTCAATAAATGTTTTTCCTATAAGTTGTATTGCTTCGACAAACTTTTTAACTACAGAAAAAGTGTACTCTGCGGCTGCTTTTAAGATTTTCCAAATTTCTTGACCTGCTATAATTAATGCTTTTGCAAGACTAGCAACTTCATCAACAACCCAATGAACCGCTTTTACAAAAGCTTCGGCTAAATCTTCAAAAAAACCGGTAAGTTCATCAACAATTGTTTGAATAGATTCCACGATAAAATCCCCAATGTCTTCAAAAAATTCTAAAACGGCATCATCCATTTCTCCATCGGAAAAAACAGGAGTGTGTCCTTCTACTTTTCGTATTTGCGCTCCCGCATCTCGAAGCCAAAATAAAACTTCATTAACACCATTTTCATCTTTATTGCCTTTATCATCAAATACAAAATCTTGCATTATTGTTCTACATTGTTGTCTTGGTAATTGGCTCATTGCATGCACTACACCTCTAGCTTGGTTTGCATTTCTATAGCCTTTAATAACAGCGCAACGTTCTTTTTTATCCATTTGTGCAACCCCTTGAAAGAATTCTCTATTTTCTTTAGGATCTTTAATGGTTTTGGCATAAGATTCGGATAGTTTAACCGCTTTGTTTTCACTTTCCTTAAATAATATTTGTACTGCAGGAGCAAGTTCTACTGCTTTGTATTTACATTTTTTTACAGCATCTGTTACCGATTTTTTACTTCTAAAAGAAGCAGATTCTAGTGCTGTTAAAATGGAATTTTTACCAGTTACGAACTTCGTTTTACTAAGGTTTTTTTTACGAGTTTCAACTTTTTCTAATGCAGCTTTAGTAACCTTTTTTGAAACTGTCTTTTTTTTCGGAGCAGATTTTCCCGATGTGGATTTTTTCTTTCCCATGGTTTATGGTTTTAAAAATTAATGCCACTAAAAGAATTAATAGTAATTGTCAGTACGTGTATTTTAGGAAATACAGTTAAAAAAGTTAGGAAGAAAGCACAAATGTAATAAAAATTAGGAATATTACAAATTTAATTAACTGATAATCAGTATATTAAATAATAGATTAATTTTAAAACACCTGTAATACAGTTATTTACATTATCTGTATTAACGTAAGAATTAAAGCGTAACAAACTAACACACAGTAACTTATAGGATAAATGCGATTTGTGATTCATTTTTTATTACTTCACTTCATGTTTCTTTTTATGGACAATTTACATTGTCTACTTTATGTTTCGTGAAGTAGTTTGCATCTTTCCTATTTGATAGATAAACTTAGAAAAGGTTAACGTTTTGTGTGCAGAAATTTTCTCCTAGAAGAGAAATACCAATACTTTAAAAAGATTTATGGGATACTTTTCCTTTTACCCCTTTGAAGAAATTGTGCATAAAAGCAAAATCTTCTTCCATATTATCTGTAGGATAAAAAGGTTTCGAAATTTTGTTTTGTTTTCTACCAAAATCGAAAGTAACCATTACAATTGGCACATGTGCAGCTTTTGCTATATGATAAAAACCTGTTTTCCATTCGGATACTTTATCTCTAGTACCTTCTGGAGCTAATGTTAATCGTAATTCATCATTAGTTTCAAAAAGTTTAGCAATAGCTTCCACTTTATTCTGACCAGGAGTTCTATCTAATGCTCTTCCTCCAACAGCTCTAAAATAATAACCAAATGGGAATATGAATATTTCTTTTTTACCGAGAAAATTAATTTTTGTATTTGTGATTTTTCGGATTAATAATCCAATATAGAAATCATGCCAACTCGTATGAGGAACAGCTATTATAACGTATTTCTTCAGGTCTTTTGGAAACTCACCAATAAGTTTCCATTTCATGATTTTGAAGTATATAAATTTGTATATAATTGTTAACATAAAAAATTACATTTTTTGATATAGAGCTTTAAGCTTTTCTCTAGTAATTGTTTTTTTCCAGTTTTTACCAATTGCATTTTCCCAAAGCGGTTCTAAACTTAAGGCAACATCTATCATGATATCCAACTCTTTATCACTTAAATCTGCACAAATACCTTGAGGAATAGTTATGTTATGTTTTTCGCGCATGGCTTTATACATGGCTACTCCTTCTGGATAATATTCTTCTAGATGTTCAAAAACGATACAGTTACCAACGCCATGTTTTACGCCTAATAAATAACCTAAACCATAACTCATGGCATGTGCAACACCAACTTGAGAGTAAGCAATGCTCATTCCACCATGCCAAGAAGCCATCATTAATTTATCTGCAGCTTCTTTTTCACTTAATGTATCTTCTAGAAAAATCTCTTTACAAAGTTCTAAAGCTTTTTCACCATAACTTTGACTAAAGGCATTTAGGTACGTTCCTTTTAAGGATTCTATACAATGTACAAAACAGTCCATTCCTGTATAAAACCATTGGTCTTTTGGTACATCTTTAGTTAATTCAGGATCTAGTATAACCTGATCAAAAGGTGTAAAATCGCTATTGATTCCAAGTTTTCTAATAGGTCCTGTTAAAATAGTAGTTCTAGAAACTTCGGCTCCTGTTCCAGAAATGGTAGGAATACCAACATGGTAAATTGCTGGGTTTTTAATTAAATCCCAACCTTGGTAATCTTTAGATTCCCCTTTATTGGTTAACATTAAAGCTACAGCTTTTGCTAAATCTAAAATGGTTCCTCCTCCTATTCCAATAATTCCAGATGGTCTTTCTTTATAATCCAGAATAATTTGTTCTACCAAGTCATCTACTTGCGAAGTTTTTGGTTCTTCGTTTGCAGATATGTACAATAATTTATCATCATAAGACAATGGTATTCTAGAGGTTAACCAAGATTTACCTTTAAATACGTCGTCTACTAAAAATATGAATGGCGCTTTAACGTTTTGTCGTTTAGGCGATAGAATTTCATTTAACTGATTAAAACTTCCACGTCCGTAAACTACTCTGGACACCATTGGGTAATTTTTATAACTCATTTATTATAATTGTTTAACAAAAATAGAAATACTATTGCTTTAATTCCTACTGATTTAAAAAATATTGAAACTTTTCAGAAAATAAACCAACATGATAGCCATCCACCAATGCGTGATTTACGGATATTGCTACATTCATGCTTAAGGTCTTTTTCTCTCTATTTACTTTACTAAATGCTATTTTAGGTACAGAATCTTTTTCTCCAAAAAACGGTTCTTTATGCCCTGAAAAATTCACCCAAGGTAATGCCGAACAATGTATGCAATCTAATCCATTTCTTTCTGGAAACAAATTACTTGAGGATTGAATCCTTGATTTTTCCGATTCTAAATTTTTTAAAAACACATCTAAATTCTCATCAAAATCGACGAATGAAAATCCGAAGGTTTTATCTTCTCTCATTATAGTCGGCGATGCATGAATAATATCATAAGCAACTACTTCATCATCAATAATTCTATATTTTAAATTATCTACACTATTGATTGCTTGCATGCAAGCGTGTAAATATTTACCAAAAAAACTAATATCATTCTCCTTAGAAAACTGATATGCTTTGGTAACATCCAACGGAATAGTAACTCCAAAATAAGGATCAAACATTTTATTAAAATGCTGAAACTGCTCTGATCTATTCCATGTTTTTAAATTTATTTTTTTCAAATTGCTATAATAGATTTAAAATTTCTTTTAAACTTTTTACGGTTCTATATGCTTTACCATTGGTTTCTTTTTCGGTTACTTGTTCATGTGCCCAAGTGGTATGAAAAGGAACGTGAATAGCCTTTGCTTGAATATTTATTAAAGGTAATATATCGGATTTTAATGAGTTTCCAATCATTAAAAATTCTGACGGATTGATATCTAAATGCTTTAATAATTTAGAATAATTTTCTTCTTTTTTATCGCTTAAGACTTCAATATGATGAAAATAATCCAGTAAACCCGATTTTTCCAACTTTCGTTCTTGGTCTAATAAATCGCCTTTTGTGGCAACGATTAATTTATATTTTCCAGATAAACCTTCCAATATTTCTTGCACACCGTCCAACAATTCTACCGGTTCATTAAGCATTTGTTTCCCAATGTTTAAAATCTGTTCTATGGTTTTATTAGAAATGGTATAATTAGATAATTCTAAAGCCATTTCTACCATAGATAAAACAAAACCTTTCACGCCATAACCATATAAAGGTAAATTCTTCATTTCCATTTTAAAGAGCTCTTGATCTACTTTATTAGCAGTTTCAAAACCTCCTAAAAGTTTGGCAAATTCTAACTCAGCATCCCGAAAATACGTTTCGTTTACCCAAAGCGTATCATCTGCATCAAAGCCTATTACTTTTATATTTTTGTATTCTTTATTCAATTCTTTTACAAATTTTTAATTTGAATTTATAAGATTCCCTTTTTCAAGGGAATGACTTCGTCACTTCCAGAGTTTTTTTGCTCTTTCTAAATCTTCAGGAGTATCAATTTCTACACCTTGCACATTGGTTTCTACCATTTTGATACGTTTTCCATATTCTAAGTAGCGAATGCATTCAATTTTTTCTGATGCTTCTAATGGTAACATTGGTAATCTATAAAAATCTAATAATGCTTCTTTTCTAAACGCATAAACCCCTTTGTGTTTGTAATACTTTGCGCCAACATCTGTTGCTCTTGGAAACGGAATTGGGCTTCGTGAAAAATACAAAGCGAAGTTGTTTTGGTCTACGATTACTTTTACCGTATTGGAGTTTTTAATTTCTTCTTCGTCGGTAATATGTACCATTAAAGAAGCTAAATCGACTTGTTTTTCTGTATCTTCTTTAAAAACTTGGATTAGCTTTTTTAAGGAAGCGACTTCTGTAAACGGTTCATCTCCTTGTACATTTACAACAATATCTATATCTAGATGCTCTACAGCTTCAGCAATTCTATCACTTCCACATTCATGCTCTTTAATGCTCATGATTGCTTTACCTCCATGACTTGTAATTTCTTTAAAGATAATTTCGCTATCGGTTACCACAAAAACATCATCAAATAGATTGGTTGCCTTTGTAGCTTCGTAAGTACGAAGAATAACTGTTTTACCATTAAGGTCTTGCATGAGCTTACCTGGAAAACGAGAAGCACTATAACGTGCAGGAATCATGGAGATTATTTTCATATATGCTATTAATGTTCTTACAAAAATATAACTTTTTAAATTGAAATAAAGATTTTTTGAAACCAAATATACTCCTGACAAAGCATTAGAAATATTTAATTGCTTTTCGTTTTATATTAAAAATCGAAAATCTGTATTTTAGATTCCGCATTCGCGAGAATGACAATTTTAATAGAAATCTCAAGGCTATACCTAGAGAAATAGTTTTTTGATTATGCCTTACTAGATTTAAACTTTTTATAAAGTCTGAAAATAATAAACAGTACTATTACAACCAGTACAACAGCTAAAACAGGAAGAAATACAGAGATAATAGACATTACAATTGCGGTTCCTGTTTCTAAAGTAGAGATTACAGGATTTGCTAAACCTGCGGTTGTGGTTGTAGATGCTAATCGCGTAACACTGGAAGTTCCTGCTACTGCAGCAGCTGTTCCTCCTCCAGCAATTATTGCTAAAGCCCAAGTTATTACCGGACTTAAATCTACAACTGTAGAAACCATAACAGCAGTTCCTGCAATAGCTGCTAAAGGCACTGCAATGGTGTCTAATATATTATCTACAAACGGAATGTAATATGCAAATATTTCAACAATAGTAGCAACTCCAAGTGTTATCACGGCTGTTAAACTACCTATCCATAACCAAGAATCATTAAGTTCCCAAACATTAAAATGTGCTGCAAGACTTAATGTAAATAATGGCACAAAAACTCTAAAACCAACAGATGCTGCAAGTCCGATACCTAAAAAAATACTTAATATAGCTTCTGTTCCCATCTATCACTTTGTGACATCTTCCCAAAGAGAAGAAATCTTGTTATTTAATAATTATTTATTCGTTAATTGCTATTCTTAAATTTTTCATCATCTGTCCATGGTTATCGACTTCTATCGTTGATCTTCTACAAAAAACTCCTCCTTAAAACCAATAAGGTACAATTTTTCTTTGGCTCTTGTAACTGCTGTATATAGCCAACGCAAGTAATCTCTATTAATGCCATCTGGTAGATATGGTTGTTCTACAAAAACGGTATTCCATTGTCCACCTTGTGATTTATGACAAGTAATGGCATAGGAGAATTTTACTTGTAAAGCGTTAAAGTGTTTGTTTCCTTTAATTTTTAAAAACTTTTTATAATTACTCGTTTCGTCTTCAAAATCTTTTTGTACTTCTTGGTATAATCGGTTGGAATCTTCATAGGCTAACGAAGGAGTTTCCGCAGAAATAGTATCTAAAAGTAACACCGTTTCAAAAGGAATCATATTCGGATAATCGACCATACGTATTTTTACTTCCGCGAAGCGAAAACCATATAATTCTTGAATAGAGAATATTTCTAATACTTCAATAATATCACCATTTGCAATAAAACCAGCTTCGGTTGTTGGTTTAAGCCAGAAGTAATTATTTTTAACCACCATCAAATAATCGCCTGCAGAAAGCTCATTTTCATTAAATAAAATACGCTCTCTAATTTGCTGATTATACATATTCGCACGTTTGTTACTTCTAACAATAATGGCAGTTTCTTCGTTTCCAAGGTTGCTATACGAATCGTTTATAGCATCCATAATTTCGTAACCATCCACAAGACGTACAATATCTTTAAAGTCTTTTAAATCAAATTTAAATGTTTCGGCAAAAGAGCTAGCAATAGCTTCCCTTAAAATAGTAGCATTTTCTAAAATTCCTGAATCTTGTCCTTGACGCACTACTTCGTCTAATTCCATTCTAGTGACATCCTTATCATAGTTTAGCGTTAATGTGTTTTCGTCTAAGGCTGGACTTAAATCTAATTTTACAGGAGGTAATTGTGCCGTATCTCCAATTAATAATAATTTACAATTATGTCCAGAATATACGTATTTCATTAAATCGTCTAGCAAAGAACCATTTTCAAAAAGTTTAGAATCTCCAGGAGTATCTGGAATCATAGAAGCTTCATCTACGATAAAAATGGTGTTCTTATGCTTATTAGGTTGTAAAACAAAATTAACACCTCCTCCTTTATTTTTTTTTGGGAAATATATTTTTTTGTGAATAGTAAATGCTGTTTTTTTAGAATAACTAGAAATCACCTTTGCTGCTCTACCTGTTGGTGCCATTAGCACAGCGCTTTTTTTAGCTTGCCATAAATGGGTAACAATAGTACCAATAATAGTGGTTTTACCTGTTCCTGCATATCCTTTTAATAAATAAAGCGCATTGGGTCTTTCCGAAAAAATAAACTCAGAAAGTTGCAATAAAACAATATCTTGTTTTGGTGTTGGTTTAAACGGAAACTGTTGTTTTATAAGGGAATAAAATTGGGATGCGTTCATTAATTGTGGCTGTGAGATAAAATTTCGTCAAATATAGTGATGATTTTTATGCTGTTTGGTTTTAACGATTAAAAAAAAATTGTAGATTTGCGAAAGACCTTTAATAAAATTTAATTAATCATACTATGAAATTAATACTAATTGCAATTGCAGTAATTCTTGTAACTATTGGTTTGGTTTGGCTTATTGACAAGTTCATTCCATCTAAGTTAAGACCAGTTTTAATGATCGCTCTTTGGGCTTTAATCGCCTTTTTAGGATACCAAACATTTAATTCTATTTATGAGCCTATTAAATTTAACAAAGTAAAAGAAAAGCGTTACGCTGCTGTTATTGAAAAAATGGTAGATGTTAGAGATGCGCAATTAGCACACAGACAAGTTATTGGTGATTTTGCTCCTAACTTTGAAAGCTTAATTAAATTTATTGATACTGCAAAGTTTACTATTACACAACGTAGAATTGAAACGGTTCTAGATGAAGAAAGAACAAAACTTTTTGGTGGTGTTGAAACCATGAAAGATATTACTGTTATTGATACATTAGGTTATGTTTCTGTTAAAGATTCTTTATTTAAGAATTCAGATAGATATAAAACAATGATGACTGTTCCAAGTATTGAAGGTGCAAAAATAGAAATGAAAGCTGGTTTACTTGGTGAAGAAGGAGAAAATAAGATTCCTGTTTTTGAAGCAAAACTATTAAAGAGCGTAATTTTAGCAGATCAAAATAAAGATTTATTAGCACAAGAAAACGAAACAATTTCTGTGGATGGTGTTAATGGAGATGCAATTAGAGTTGGATCTTTAGAAGAAATAAATACTAGTGGTAACTGGCCAAAAACTTATGGCGACAGCGAGTAATAAAACAACTATACTAATTAACCAAGAATTGTCCATTCAAATAAGTTTGAATGGACTTTCTTTTTGTATACTACAATCAGATACAAATACGATTTGTTATTTAAAGCATTTTGCTTTTAATCAAAAACACACACCATTTCAAGTATTAGATGAATTAAAGAAAATATTTAAAACGACAACAGAGCTACAAATCAATTTTAGCACGATACACGTTATTTATATTAACGAACTCTCTACTCTGGTACCAAAACCTTTATTTCATGAAGATGCCATTGCAGACTACTTAAAATTCAATTCTAAGATTCTGCAATCCGATTTTATTGCTCAGGATACTGTTGTGATAAATGATAGTATAAATGTTTATGTACCCTACATGAATATCAATAATTATTTATACGAAAGGTTTGGCACCTTTGCATACAAGCATTTTTCTACTATTTTATTGGAAGAAATTCTACAAACAGAAAAACAGGAACAAGATCAAAAAATGTATGTACATGTGCATACCAATCACTTTGAAATTGTAGTCACCAATAAAGGAAAATTAATACTTTATAACACGTTTACCTTTACAACAAAAGAAGATTTCATATATTACATTCTCTTTACAGCAGAACAATTACAACTTAATCCAGAAACCATAACATTGATCCTTCTAGGTGAAATTTTTGAAGGAGATGATTTATACACTATAGTATTTAAGTATATACGACATATACAATTTGGAAAACCAAATACAAATTACTTACTAGAAGTAGAACAACAAACAGCACATTCTAATTATATTTTAAAGCATAGCTTTTAATGCGAATAATCTCAGGTACATACAAAGGCAGAAGAATAACTGCACCAAAAAAATTACCCATTAGACCAACAACAGATATGGCTAAGGAATCTCTATTTAACATCTTAAATAACCAGTATTATTTTGATGCTGTATCTGTATTAGATTTATTTAGCGGAAGCGGTAATATAAGCTATGAGTTTGCCTCTAGAGGAACCACAGAAATTACTAGTGTAGACGCTCATTTTGGTTGTATTAAGTTTATAAACGAAACTGCCGAAGCTTTTGAGATGCAAATACAAACCATAAAAAGTGATGTATTTAAGTATTTAGAAAAAGCCACCACAAAGCATACTATTATTTTTGCCGATCCTCCTTATGACTTTCCTGTTGAAAAATTTTCTAAAATACCAGAATTAATTTTTCAGAATAACTTGCTAGAAGATGATGGTTTATTAATTATAGAGCACTCTAAACATACAGACATTTCCCATTTAGAAAACTACTCGCATTCTAAAAGTTATGGTGGAAATATGTTTAGTTTTTTTGAATCCGCAAATAAGGAATAGCATTCTCACGTAATTATTCTCTTACGTAATTATACTGAAATTCAATAGTTTACGTTTTTTGCATTAGCATTTTCACTATCTTTAAGTTGCTAATAATCAAACACATAAATTATGAAAACTTTAAAACTTTCAGTACTATTATTATGTCTTGTCATAAGTAGTCAACTATCCTTTTCACAAAGTGATTCCCCAAGATATAAAGATCTGGTTGTAGAGAATCCAGAAGCTGAAGAAGATATACAAGTGCTAAGCTCCTATGTTAATGCTTTAGTTAATAATAAAATGCTAGAAGCAGAAAACTTACTATCCGAAAAATATATTGGATATGGACCTGGTCCTAACGACTCAATTTCAAAACAAGGAACAATTAAAGCATGGACAGAAACACACCAAGTACGTAGCAATGAAAAAGTAGGCTTTGTATCCCAAACCTTTAGAGTTCTGCAAGGCGATTTACAAGGTGATTGGGTTTCACAATGGGGAACTTACAGTTTTACTCAAAACGGAAAACACGTGGAGCTTCCCTATCAATTAACAGCACGAGTAAGCGACGGAAAAATAAACAGAAGCAGAATATATTTTGATAATCTAACCATTGCTAATTCATTGGGATATAAAGTAATTCCTCCCAAGGAATAGTTGATTTTATAGCAAAAAACAATGCCCTTTACTCACGTAAAGGGCATGTTTGATTAAGTAAATCTATAAGCCGGATTTTGTATCCCGATACATCGGTACCCTTATCATTTATCTACGTGTATTGTTACCAATACACTTTAGCTGCCTACCCTCTAACATCGCGCGTGTACGCTCAAACATTAGTTTACATGACATTGCACCACAAAGAGTTTACCTGGTTTCACTACAGCATTACCTGTACATACTTTCTGTTGCACTTTTCCTAGCCTCACGACTGGTGGCTGTTAACCACTTTGTTACACTATGGTGTCCGGACTTTCCTCCATCTGGATTGCTCCAAATAGCGATAAGGCGAAATACTTGCTGCAAAATTACAACAAACAATTTTATGTTTTTCAAGGAAAAGGTTTTTTATTTTGGAAGTTTTTCTATGTATCCATATTACTAAAATTAGGTGGTAACATCTTGTAATTTACTGGGTGGAAACTTGGATTTAAATTTTTTATATAGGAATGCTATAAGTAAGATAATTCTAACTAAAAGTAAAGTTTGCTTGACTAATAGTATTATATTTCTTACATTTGGAAGGAATTCAATCCGAATATTATGAAAATAAATTATTTGTTTCCGAATAAGTTCAAGAAAATTGGCTGGCTTATACTTATTCCTTCCGCTATTATTGGTTTAATAACGCTTATTTATGAGTATGAACCTTCCTTTTTAGACTTTAATGTTCCTGCAATTTTTGTGAATGAAATTTCATTTACAGATAGTAAACGACTTTTTGGAATGGTAAACAACAATATTCTTAATGAGATTCTTGGAGTTTTAATTATTGTTAGTTCCTTATTTGTGGCTTTTTCTAAAGAAAAATCAGAAGACGAATACATATCCAAAATCAGATTAGAGTCTTTAGTTTGGGCGGTGTATGTTAATTATGTAATTCTTCTAATTTCATTTATATTTATTTTCGACTTTTCCTTTTTATGGGTTATGATATTCAATATGTTCACTGTTTTATTATTTTTCATAATCCGATTTAATTGGCAAATTTCTAAACTTAAAAAGTCAGCTCATTATGAAGAATAGTATTAAAGTAGAAAGAGCAAAAAAAAATATTACGCAAGCTGACTTAGCTAAATTAGCGAAAGTTAGTAGGCAAACAATTAATGCTATGGAATTAGGTAAATATGTTCCATCCACAGTTTTGGCTTTACGATTAGCTCAAATTTTTGAAGTCGAAATTAGTGAAATCTTTACTTTGGAAGATTCCGATTGGGATTAGGTTTATTGCTACCAACAGATTTCTATATGCATTAGCAGAAGTAGTTATTATTCCTATTGCTCACAAATAACAACTCTCCATTTATTATTATACAGTACGCGACCATCATTTTGAATATGTGGTTTTATGGCTTCTGTCATTGTTTCATAAACTTTTTCAAAATCACTATTGTCAATAGCTTTGCCTGCTGGACCGGCAGATAATAATCCTTTTAAAGCAATATGGGTATTCGGATAATCCCAAATAGATGCTATATCATTATTAGCAATTATTTTTAAACCAATTCCTTCTATAATTTTTTCTAATAGCTACTAACGCACTTTTTTAATTTATAAAACGTTTAGGTATAAGCATCAATGGTTTTGTGTGCGAGGATTTGCTGAAGGAAAATTAGAAGTAAGCAAATAAAGCAACTCATATTGGTTAAGCACAAAATAGTAATTATTTTTATATGCTGTTGTGCTTTCGTTATTTTTTATAACTTAAGATTATTTTTTTTCTTCTTCAAGTAATCCAATAACTTCTGTCATTCCATTGCTTATTCTATTCATATAATTAATCCTTACAACTTTCATCTGTAAAGAATTATTTAACGTGGCAAACGTAGAAGGACGTGCAAGGATTTCCAAAAATTCTTTTTCAGTTAATCTAAATCTTTCAGGTATCATTTCATTAGGCGTAGATAAAATTTCGCTTAATCCTATTTCTTTTCTTAGTTCCCAGTCAGAACCATTATAATACATATCATTACTAATTTTACGGTGAATGGATCCACCAATGTCGGCAGACATTATCTCAGCGTAAAGTATTAGTACTTTCTTATTATTAATCATACTAAGCCTGCCTGACGATTTTGAATCTTCATAAATTGGTAAATTGAGATCATAAGGAATACCATATGTTATAAAATCTCCAAGTTTTTTCAGTGAATCTATTTGAATTGTAAATTCTTTAGATCCAATATGTTTTAAATACAATTGACCATCTGCAATTAGAGAATCACCAAGGGCAATAGCATCATTTATTATAACCCTCGATGATTGTAATTCTACAATTAAGTCTTCAATTAATTGCTGTTTAATTATCTCATTTTTCCTTGATTCATTCCAATTATTTAAACTCAGCGCAATTAAAATTCCAATAACGACCAAAACAATTTCTCCAATAGCATACTTTAAATACTTTCCAGCGTTATTTTTTTCCATAAGGTCGTAGCGTATTTTTCTAAAGAATTTTATCATTGGTTAGCGGTTTCTGGTAATGAAGCACAACTCGTTATATCCAACATTTTTTTATCCATATCCTCAAAACAAATCAGCATATGATGATTTTTTTGTTGTAGTTATCCCATAAATATAACCATTTTTTAAAACAACAAATCTATACATGCACGAGTAGATTCTATTTAATATATGCTTTGATTTTAAGATACGTTATCCTACACAAAGCTAATTCCCAAAAAGATAGCATAAAGACAATCTATTAAGTCCTTATCTCACCTCCTTTTTGTTAATAACTCCTATTAAATTTTAAGTCTAAAACCCACAATTCTAATTGTAATTTTTAACTTTGTTATTCTATTTATTAACTAGCATTTTCAGATGCTAAAACAATTAAGTTACCTTGGAACACTTTGTAGTATCGGCTAGAAAATACAGACCCCAAACATTTAAAGATGTTGTGGGTCAGCAGGCTATTACAAACACCTTACTTAATGCAATAGAAAACAATCATCTAGCCCAAGCATTATTATTTACAGGTCCTCGTGGTGTTGGTAAAACAACCTGTGCACGTATTCTTGCTAAAATGATTAATAGCGATGGTACCGAAAAACCAGATGAAGATTTTGCTTTTAATATTTTTGAATTAGATGCAGCTTCTAACAACTCTGTAGATGATATTAGAAGTTTAACAGATCAAGTTCGTATTCCGCCACAAGTTGGTAAATACAAAGTATATATTATTGATGAGGTACACATGTTATCTCAAGCAGCTTTTAATGCTTTTTTAAAGACTTTAGAAGAGCCACCAAAGCATTGTATATTTATTCTTGCAACTACCGAAAAGCATAAGATTATACCAACTATCTTATCGCGTTGTCAGATTTTCGATTTTAAGAGAATTACAGTTAAAGACGCTAAAGGATATTTAAAATACATTGCTAAAGAACAAGGTGTAGAAGCTGAAGATGATGCACTTCATATTATTGCTCAAAAAGCAGATGGAGCCATGCGTGATGCACTTTCTATTTTTGATAGAGTGGTTAGTTTTTCTGGTAAAAACTTAACGCGTCAAGCAGTAACCGAAAACTTAAATGTTTTAGATTACGAAACGTATTTTACGAGTACCGACTTTATTTTAGAAAACAAAATTCCAGAATTATTAGTGCAGTTTAACACTACGCTATCTAAAGGTTTTGATGGGCATCATTATATTGCAGGACTAGCAAGTCACTTTAGAGATTTAATGGTTTGTAAACATGAACAAACAATAGAGCTTCTAGAAGTTGGTGAACAAACCAAAGCAAAGTATTTAGCCCAAAGTAAAAAAGCCTCGCAAAGCTTTCTGTTAAAAGGAATAGAACTCGCTAATGATTGCGACTTAAAATATAAAACTAGTAAGAATCAGCGACTACTCGTCGAACTAACTCTAATGCAGCTTGCCTCTATCACTTTTGATGGAGAAAAAAAAAATAGCAAAAACTACATAATTCCTGCTTCCTACTTTGCTAAAAAAGGAATAACACCAATTCCTGTACAAAGACCTAAAGCGGAAGAAAAAAGTATTCCGAAGAAAGCAGAGACAGCACCACAAGCTGTTGCTACAAATACCGAAAAAGCACCAAGCATTCTTTTAAATAAACAGAAAAATAGGGCTTCCGGACTTTCTTTAAAAAGTATTCGACTAAAAAAAGAACACCAAATTAAACAAATGGATGTTGTTCTTGATGAAGAAGACTTACCATCTGATGCGTTTACAGAAGAAGCTGCTCTTGAAGCTTGGTATGCTTTTGTTAAGAAAATAGAAGCAGAAGGACAGTATAATTTAGCTTCCATTTTATCAATAGACAAACCAAAAATTTCGGGAACCACCATACATGTAGAATACCCAAATGCTACTAACAAGGTGGAAATAGAGCGTCAGCAATATCCTTTATTAGGTTTTATTCGAAAACAACTGAATAATTATGACATTAATTTATCGGTTACCGTAAACGAACAATTGGAGAAAAAATACGCCTATACCAACCAGGATAAGTTTGAGAAATTAATGGAGAAAAATGCCAATATAGAATTACTCCGAAAAACTTTCGACTTAGATGTTTAGTTTTAAAAAACACCTTCCACTACTCTTTTTACTCCTTGCAATTGCACTTTCTAGTTGCGATGGACGAGATAAAAAGCATCGCACTACACAGCAAGATTTAATAGAAAATAAAGCATTAGATACTTTTAGTGATGTTGTTACATATTTTCCTGAAAAATATACACAAGTAGTTACAGACACTATTTTAAGCAATGGATTTGAAGTAAAGATTAACACTTCTACAGATATGAAAAACAGTGTTCTTAACGCTTTTAAAGTAGACACTACAAATCATAAACATTATTATAGAGATTTAATTTCTAAAATTGAGGTATCCAAAAACGGACAAATTATTTTATCTGAAGTTATTGGCAAACCATTCTTTTTAAAATTTGACAATACATTAGAAGATTATTTTAAAATTTCTAATTTAACAGGTGTTTGGCTAGATGAAAAAAGTGCGCTTACCAAAGATGAAATTTTCATTTATATACTATTTAATAAACCAGAAACAGATTACTCCTATTTATATAAAATGATTATTAATAATCAAGGAGAATATTCCATTAAAGAAATTGAAGAAGTAGACTAATATGCTAGGATTAAAACTACCAACAGATCCACGTTGGGTAAATATTGTAGAAAAGAATATAGAAGATATTCTTACAGATCATGCCTTTTGTGAGCAAAAAGCAACAAGTACGGCAATTTCATTAATTGTAAGTTTTCCAGAATATACCGATTTGGTTCAGGAAATGGTGGCTTTGGTTAAAGAAGAAATTAGCCATTTTAAAATGGTACATGATATCATTCTTGAAAAAGGCTGGATACTTGGTAGAGATAGAAAGGACGAATACGTAATTGCCCTTTTAAAGTTCTTTCCTAAAGGCGGAAGCAGAACGACACAATTGGTACATAGACTGCTTTATGCAGCTTTAATTGAAGCACGAAGCTGTGAGCGTTTTAGATTATTATCGGAAGAATTAGAAGATAAGAAACTAGCTCTTTTTTACAAAAACTTAATGGTTAGTGAAGCCAATCATTATACCATGTTTTTGGGCTTTGCAAGACAATATGGTGACCGAAAAGAAGTAGATGAAAAATGGCAAGGCTTACTAGATTACGAAGCTGAAATCATGAAAGATTTAAGTAAAAGCGAAAGCATACACGGTTAAACATTTATAAAATAGATGGAAATAAAAAAGCCTTCAAGAATAATCTTGAAGGCTTTTTATATGGTGTAATTGTACTTATATTTTTAATCCAATACCTAATTGAATGGTAGAATTTGTAGCCTCAATATTAGCAACATTATCATCTAAAATGTTTCCAAATCCATAGCTAAATCTTGCATCTAGAAAAAGGTTTTCCAATATATCATATTGTAATCCTGCTACTCCAGAGAAGTTAAATGTTTTATAACCATCTTCGTAATCCCAAATTTTCAAATTTGCTTGTGGTCCAACACCAATAGATAATTCACCAATATGGTAACGTAAAGTAATTGGTAATTGAATATAGTTTACCCTTAGGTTTTCTTCTTTTCCTCCTTCAGCAGAATACATTAATTCTGGCATGATGGATATTTTATCTGAAAAAGCATAATCTACAAAAGCTCCCATTGCTAATCCGTTTCTATGCGTATTACCAAAAGTTGCATCTGGATCAAAATCTAAATTAGAAATATTAACTGCTACACGTATACCAGAAGTTACATTCTGCGCTTGCATTAAAAATCCTGTAAATAAAAAGACTGCTAAAAGTAAATTTTTTCTCATTGTTTATAATTTAAAATTAAAGGAACGAAAGTAATAATAAAAATGTTTAGAAAAGAATAAAATTAAATTTTATAACCAACACCAAACTGAATATTGGTTTGTTTTACTTTATAATCGGATTCTTTATCAATTTTATTGGTAAAACCATAACTGTATCTTACATCTATAAATATCTCACTAGTAATCATATACTCTCCTCCAACAATACCAGAAAGTGCAAAGTTTTTAAATCCGTCGTTTTCTTCATGAATTTTAACTCCTACTAAAGGTCCAACTCCGGCAGCTATTTTATCTGTAATTCTGTATTTAAATAGAATTGGTGCTTGAATATAATCAATACGTATGGATTTTTCCTTAGCACCTTCGGCAGAAAACTGAAGTTCTGGCATTAAGGAAATTTTTTCAGTTAAATCTAATTCGCCAAAAAAACCAAAAGCAAAACCGTTTCTGTGTTCATTTGTAAAATTTGGTTCTGGATCAAAATCTAAATTAGAAATATTCAGTCCGCCTCTTATACCATAAAGCACATCTTTTTCTTGAGAGAATCCGTAAAAAGTGCTAAATAAAAGTGTAATTATTAGTATTGATTTTTTCATTTGGATACGATTATTATTAATTAGGTCTGAAGTTTTCCGGTATTACATATAAGATTTGAATACAAGAACCTTCAAAAATAAATTAGTTTATACGTTTTATTATTTGTCGGATAAATATAAATTAAAATACTAAAATTCAAACATTTAAAAGATAAAAAGCAATTTTCTACTGTATATTACTAGAAACGGTGTCATAATACATACTCTTAATTATACCATCTGCCAAACCAATTTTTGGAACATACAAATCTTTTGCGCCGCTCCATTTCATTGCCGACAAATAAATTCTAGTTGCAGGAATAATTACATCTGCTCTATCTTGGTTTAAGTTTAATTCAGTAATACGTTCTTCATAAGAATAGGTTTGTAGCATATTATAATAACTGGTTAAATAGAAATACGTTAATGGTTTACCAAATGCTTTACCAGAGATCTTAAATATTTTATTAATATTACCACCAGATCCTATAACATCTATTTTATCATAAGGTGCTGTTTTTTCTTTTATCCATTGCTCAAGTTCGTACCAAGTTTCCTTTTTAACAATATCATTTAATAGTCTTACGGTTCCTATTTTAAAAGATTTTGAAGTAATAAAATCTCCGTTTCTTATCACAGTAAATTCGGTACTTCCTCCACCAACATCTACATATAAATAGGTTTTATTTTTATCTATAAATGCATGCAAATCTGTTGCAGCAATAATTGCAGCTTCTTCTTCACCATCAATTATATCAATTTTCACTTCGGTTTGCTCTAAAATAAGCGAAGATATTTTTTCTCCATTCACAGCTTCTCGCATTGCTGAAGTAGCACATGCTTTATATTTTTCAACTTTATGCGATTGCATTAGTAATTTAAAAGCTTGCATAGTATCTAGCATCCGCTTTGTGTTTTCTTTAGATATTTTTTGTTTAATAAAAACATCAGCACCTAAACGAATTGGCACACGCACTAAAGAACTCTTTTTAAATCGAGGAGCTTTCCCTTTTTCTTCTATAATATTTGCTATTAATAGTCGTACAGCATTGGAACCAATATCTATTGCCGCGTATTTTTTTATAGATAACATTTATTGTTTATTTAAGTAATACTTATACGTTTCAAATTGCGTACGAACCTTTGGTTTATCATTTCGCTTGTATTTATTATTTTGGTTCGCGTTTAAAATTCTTGCTTTCACATTATCGCTCCAACATATATTATAAGTATCAATAAGTTCTTGTTTTATTTCTTCGTCATAAATAGGACAGCTGACTTCTACTCTATTATCAATATTTCTGGTCATCCAATCTGCTGAAGATATATACACCTTAGGATTATCATTGTTACAGAAAATAAATAGCCTAGTATGTTCTAAAAATTTATCAATAATACTAATAGCTTCAATGTTTTCACTCATTCCTTTTTTTCCAGGAATCAAGCAGCAAAGGCCTCTTATTATTAACTGAATTTTCACACCCGCTCTACTTGCTTCATATAATTTATCTATCATTTTATAGCTAGACATACTATTCATTTTAAGCTTTATATATGCGGGTTTTCCAGCTTTTACATTTTCTATTTCTTTATTAATTAATTTAAAAAATGCAGACCTAGTATAATGTGGAGATGTAATAATATGTTTATATCTAAAAACGCGATAATTCGTATCGAAAAAACTAAATACTTTATTAAGGTCTTTTAGTATTTTTTGGTCGCTAGTAAATAAAGTATAATCGGTATAGATTCTTGCCGTAGATTCGTTAAAATTCCCTGTGCTTACAAATCCATAACGAACTATTTTATTTTTTTCTTGACGTTCTATTACGCACATTTTACTGTGCACTTTTAGACCAGGAACTCCAAAGATTAGATTTACACCTTCTTTTTCCATTTGTTCGGCATAATCAATATTTGCCTGTTCATCAAACCTTGCTCTAATTTCTATAGAAACCGTAACTTTTTTTCCGTTTTTGGCAGCATTAATTAAGGAACTTGCTACATGCGAAATTTGTGCAAGTCTGTAAATGGTAATTTTAATCGTTTTTACTGCAGGATCTAAAGCTGCTTCTCGTAAAAATTTAACGATATAAGAAAAAGTATGATACGGTGCATATAGCAGATAATCTTTTTTAGCAATCTCACTAAAAATACTTTTTTCGAGACTTAGCCCTTTTATTGGTAAGGCTTCAATCTTTTCGTAAAGTAAATCTGTTCTTCCTAAACTAGGGAAATCCATATAATCCCTTCTATTATGATATCTACCTCCTGGAATAATACTATCTGTGTTTTCAATTCCCATTTTAGTCATGAAATATTGAAGTGTCTTTTTATCTATGGTCTTATCATAAACAAACCGAACAGGATCCCCTATTTGTCGACCTTTAACACTATCGGAAATTTTTTCAATAAAACTTTTACTTAAATCACTTTCTAAATCTAACTCTCCGTCTCTAGTAATTTTAATCATGTGCGCTGTTATGCTTTTGTAATCAAAAATATTAAAGATATCATCTAGGCAATAACGAAGTAAATCGTCAACCATGATAATATAGTTTTTGTCTTCTTGTTTTGGTAAAACAATAAACCGATCCATTGCTTTTGAAATTTCAATGAAAGCATATTGATTTTCGTTATTGTTTAGCACCATATTTACTGCTAAATACGCCGCACTATCCTTAAGATTAGGCAACTTTACAAATTCATTAAGTACAATAGTTACAAGAGCAGGACTTACTTTTTGAATGAAGTAGTTTTTAATAAACTTATGCTGTTCTTCATTAATTTGAGTTTCATTAATAACAAAAATGTTCTCTAATTCTAACTTCTTTTGAATAACATTTAAAATTTTCAAGCTTTCGCTTTGTTGTTTTATAACTATTTGAGTAATAATTTCTAACAACTCACTAGCTTTTACTCCACCAAGTTCACTTTTACCACCTTTTCCAGCTTCAACAATACGTTTTACGGTTGCATATCTTACCTTAAAAAATTCATCTAAATTATTAGAAAAAATCCCTAAAAAACGCAAGCGCTCAATCAACGGAACATCCTCATCTTCTGCTTCTTGTAAGACTCTTGCGTTAAACTGCAACCAGCTAACTTCTCTATTAATATAAATATTATTTAATTTTTCAGGTTTAATCATTTAGTAGTATTTTCTAAAACAAATATAAATGAATTAATACTTTTTTTTAGCTCAAAAAGGAATAGATTTATGTTATTTTAAATCCTTCGGAAAAATTTTCAAAACCGTTTTCCCAGCACTTAGATTTTGCCATGTATCTGTGTCAAAATCAATACTTACCAAACCACTTGTTGGTACATTATCGTATAATACAGATCCATAAGCGTTTACAAAGGAGGTAATGGCAAAATTGTGCCCAAAAATCATTAAATGATTTATAGCATTATCACAACTATTTATCACCTCAATTAAGTCTTTTCCTGCAAAATCATACAGTTTATTATCTTCCTGAAAATCAACATGTTGAAAATCTAGTGTTTTTATAAAAATGGCAGCTGTTGACCTAGCTCTATTTGCAGCACTAGACAGGATTAAATCTGGAATAATAATTTTATCTTTGGCATAAGATGAAACTAAAGAAGCATCCTCTAACCCCCTCTTTTTCAATGGTCTTTCAAAATCTATCACTGGATGCTCCCATGAAGATTTTGCATGTCTAATTATGGTTAATTTTTTCATTTCTGTATTCGTTAAAATATTATAATTTAACGATTAAATGTAATCGTTTTTCATTTTGTCGAATTTTTGAGTTACTTAGCACTTTTATTTGATGAAAATAGAAAATCGCTATTAATTTGTTATATAAGCTATTAATTAATAACCCAAATTTAATAATTAAACTTAATCTAAACACATTAAGAAATTAATGTACTTCCCTCTCTAAAGATTATTGTAATGCTTTACATTTTGGTTGTTTTTATTTAATAAATTGACTTTTAAAATAACGTAAGAGTCAAAACATTGCTAATTACAATGTAACTTAAATAAATTAAAGAATTTAAGATTTTAATATTATGAAAAAAGTAATCTTATTACTTGTGGTATCTCTTATATCGCAAATTGGTTTTACACAAGAATTAGTTAAACTCGATTATTCCGATTTTGAGAATAGTCAATTAATGAAAAGTAGTTCTCTAGAAGACTTTAAAAATTTAGCTACTAAAGCGGAAATTGGAGTTGCATACTTAGAACAAAATAATACAAAGACTTATAATGCTAAAAACGGCATAAAGTTAATTCGTGTTACAAGTAGTGCTATTGAAGAATTAAATGCATCCTTAGATTTCTCCAGTTCTGTTGAAATGATAATAATAGATATTTTAAAACCTAATTTTAATTTAGAAACGATAGACTGTTCTAAACTAAAACAATTTGATAATTTAAAATACATCTACTTTAGATATCAAATAGAAATCAAAAATAATAGTGAATTACAAAAAATTAATTGTTTACCTGTTAACGTAAAACAATATTACACGAAACAATTAGCTTCTTAAAACATAGACTATGAAAACATTTACTAACCCATTTATAAAAGCAATAGTAGTTATTTGTCTATGCTTTTTTAGTTTAAATAATCTTTACAGTCAAGTTAGAGTTCCTTTTACGCAAAGAACAGCGGCTGATACTCCTGGTCAAACGGTTTATAGTATTAAAGGAGATTTTACTTTAATAGGTAACACCAATTTAACGCTACAAAATTACGGTACGAATACTACTAATAGTAATAATACTATGATTGCTGTAGATGTTGATGGGGATTCTAGCACAACCAATTCTTCTTCTGCTACTTTAAATTTTAGCACAGAAAATGGTGCTATTCCAGATTGTTCCAACATTATTTACGCAGGTTTATATTGGACAGGTAGAACTTCTAGTTCTGCTGTAACATTAGCAAAACGTAGCGTAAAGTTTAAACATGTAGACCAAAGTGCATACGAAGATGTTGTTGCTGATGTTAATAATATTTATTTCCCTGGCGATAATAATATGTATGCCGCTTACGCGGAAGTTACCAATATTGTAAAAGCAAATGGTACTGGTGAATATTTTACTGGAAACGTAGAGGTATCTACTGGAGATGGTGGTGGTACAGGTTATTATGGTGGTTGGGCATTGGTTGTTGTATATGACAATGACTTAATGGAATGGAGAGATGTAACCGTTTTTGATGGTTATGCGTATTTAGTTGGTTCTCAGACAACAAGTAATCAATTAGATGTTAGTGGATTTAATGCGATACAAAACGGTCCTGTGAATGTAAAACTGGGGTTAATTGCTGGTGAAGGAGATAGAGGTATTTCTGGAGATTATATTGAAATATGGGAAGATAAAGATGATGATGGAGTTATAGACGTTAGTGCTATTCCTTCTATTGATGAATGGACTCCTTTATCACATTCTGGAAATTCTACTGGAAACTTTTTTAATTCCTCTATTCAAACTGGCGGAAACGCTAGAACCCCTTCTTTAACAAACAATACTGGTTTAGATATTAGTATGTTTAATATTAATAATGCTAATAATAGTATTATTGATAATGGTGATACAAACACTAGTTTCAGATATGGTTCTACACAAGATACGTATATTATTTTTAATATTGCAATGGCTATTGATGCCTTTGTACCTTCCATAGATGGTCAAGTTTCTATTAACAATATCTTTGGTGATGTTAATGTATCAGAACCATATGCTATTAATCCAGGTGAAACTGCTCAGTTTGATATTGAAATTCATAATAATGGAAATGAACCATTAGAAGATTTTTTAATACAAATTCCTATTCCAGAAACGGCTAATTTCGTTCCTGGTAGTATTCAATACGCAGTAAATGCTCCTGCTAATACCACAACAACTCCTTATTATGATGCTGCTTTTGGAACTAATGGAGGAATTATATGGCAATTTGGAGATTTGCCTGAAGCAATAAACTTAAGTGATGTTTTAGCTTCATTATCCTTTGAAGTAGAAGCTTCTGCAAACTGTGAAGCTTTTAATCCTCCAAACTGTAGTCCAACTATTTCTTTATCAAGTGCTTTAATGACAGGTACTGGAGCGGTCTCACAAAGTCCGTTTTTCATAAAATTTAATAGTGGCTATCAAGAAGCTCCTTGTATTGCTTACCCAATATCAGAACCTATTATAATAACGGTTATCCCTTCTCTTGAAATAGATATAGCTGCTTCAAACCTTACTGTCGAATGTGATGGTTCTGGAAATACAACCGCTGTAAATGACTGGTTAGCATCAGGTGGAAATGCCTCTGTTGTAGGGGATTGCATTATAACTTGGACTAATGATTTTAACGGAGTAACATCTAATCAATGTGGTGCAGCAGGATCTACAACCGTAATTTTTACTGCAACGGATTCTTGTGGAAATACCACAACTACTTCTGCTTTACTTACTATAATAGATGATACGGACCCAACATTTACTGCTCCTGCAGCTATTGAAATTTTCACGGATGCTTCTTGTAATTATGATGCAACGATTAGTGAAACTGGTGATGTAACTAATGAAGCTGATAATTGTGATACTACTTTAGATGCTACTTTTACAGATGTTGTAACAGATGGTACTTGTGAAGGTTCTTTTGTTATAACTAGAACTTGGACTTTATCAGACGATTGTGGGAATACTGCAACGCCACAAATACAAACGATTACTGTTTCAGATAATACCGCGCCAACATTTACTGCTCCTGCAGCTATTGAAATTTTTACGGATGCTTCTTGTAATTATGATGCTACTGTTAGTGAAACTGGTGATGTAACCAATGAAGCTGATAATTGTGATACTACTTTAGATGCTACTTTTACAGATGTTGTAACAGATGGTGCTTGTGAAGGTTCTTTTGTTATAACTAGAACTTGGACTTTATCAGACGATTGTGGAAACACTGCAACGCCACAAATACAAACGATTACTGTTTCAGATAATACAGCGCCTACATTTACTGCTCCTGCAGCTATTGAAATTTTCACGGATGCTTCTTGTAATTATGATGCAACGGTTAGTGAAACTGGTGATGTAACTAATGAAACTGATAATTGTGATACTACTTTAGATGCTACTTTTACAGATGTTGTAACAGATGGTGCTTGTGAAGGTTCTTTTGTTATAACTAGAACTTGGACTTTATCAGACGATTGTGGGAATACTGCAACGCCGCAAACACAAACGATTACCGTTTCAGATAATATTGCGCCAACATTTACGGCTCCTGCAGCTATTGAAATTTTTACGGATGCTTCTTGTAATTATGATGCAACGGTTAGCGAAACTGGTGATGTAACCAATGAAGCTGATAATTGTGATACTACTTTAGATGCTACTTTTACAGATGTTGTAACAGATGGTGCTTGTGAAGGTTCTTTTGTTATAACTAGAACTTGGACTTTATCAGACGATTGTGGGAATACTGCAACGCCGCAAATACAAACGATTACCGTTTCAGATAATACCGCTCCAACATTTACTGCTCCTGCAGCTATTGAAATTTTTACGGATGCTTCTTGTAATTATGATGCAACGGTTAGTGAAACTGGTGATGTAACCAATGAAGCTGATAATTGTGATACTACTTTAGATGCTACTTTTACAGATGTTGTAACAGATGGTGCTTGTGAAGGTTCTTTTGTTATAACTAGAACTTGGACTTTATCAGACGATTGCGGAAACACTGCAACGCCACAAATACAAACGATTACTGTTTCAGATAATATTGCTCCAACATTTACTGCTCCTGCAGCTATTGAAATTTTCACGGATGCTTCTTGTGATTATGATGCAACGGTTAGCGAAACTGGTGATGTAACCAATGAAGCTGATAATTGTGGCACTACTTTAGATGCTACTTTTACAGATGTTGTAACAGCTGGTACTTGTGAAGGTTCTTTTGTTATAACTAGAACTTGGACTTTATCAGACGATTGTGGGAATACTGCAACGCCACAAATACAAACGATTACCGTTTCAGATAATACCGCGCCTACATTTACTGCTCCTACAGCTATTGAAATTTTCACGGATGCTTCTTGTAATTATGATGCAACGGTTAGCGAAACTGGTGATGTAACTAATGAAGCTGATAATTGTGATACTACTTTAGATGCTACTTTTACAGATGTTGTAACAGATGGTGCTTGTGAAGGTTCTTTTGTTATTACTAGAACTTGGACTTTATCAGACGATTGTGGAAATACTGCAACGCCGCAAACACAAACGATTACCGTTTCAGATAATACAGCGCCTACATTTACTGCTCCTGCAGCTATTGAAATTTTTACGGATGCTTCTTGTAATTATGATGCAACGGTTAGCGAAACTGGTGATGTAACCAATGAAGCTGATAATTGTGATACTACTTTAGATGCTACTTTTACAGATGTTGTAACAGATGGTGCTTGTGAAGGTTCTTTTGTTATAACTAGAACTTGGACTTTATCAGACGATTGCGGAAACACTGCAACGCCACAAATACAAACGATTACCGTTTCAGATAATATTGCGCCAACATTTACGGCTCCTGCAGCTATTGAAATTTTCACGGATGCTTCTTGTAATTATGATGCAACGGTTAGTGAAACTGGTGATGTAACTAATGAAGCTGATAATTGTGATACTACTTTAGATGCTACTTTTACAGATGTTGTAACAGATGGTGCTTGTGAAGGTTCGTTTGTTATTACTAGAACTTGGACTTTATCAGACGATTGTGGAAATACTGCAACGCCACAAACACAAACGATTACTGTTTCAGATAATACCGCGCCTACATTTACTGCTCCTGCAGCTATTGAAATTTTTACGGATGCTTCTTGTAATTATGATGCAACGGTTAGCGAAACTGGTGATGTAACTAATGAAGCTGATAATTGTGATACTACTTTAGATGCTACTTTTACAGATGTTGTAACAGCTGGTTCTTGTGAAGGTTCTTTTGTTATTACTAGAACTTGGACTTTATCAGACGATTGTGGGAATACTGCAACGCCACAAATACAAACGATTACTGTTTCAGATAATATTGCTCCAACATTTACTGCTCCTGCAGCTATTGAAATTTTTACGGATGCTTCTTGTAATTATGATGCAACGGTTAGTGAAACTGGTGATGTAACTAATGAAGCTGATAATTGTGATACTACTTTAGATGCTACTTTTACAGATGTTGTAACAGATGGTGCTTGTGAAGGTTCTTTTGTTATAACTAGAACTTGGACTTTATCAGACGATTGTGGGAATACTGCAACGCCGCAAATACAAACGATTACCGTTTCAGATAATACCGCTCCAACATTTACTGCTCCTGCAGCTATTGAAATTTTTACGAATGCTTCTTGTAATTATGATGCAACGGTTAGCGAAACTGGTGATGTAACTAATGAAGCTGATAATTGTGATACTACTTTAGATGCTACTTTTACAGATGTTGTAACAGCTGGTTCTTGTGAAGGTTCTTTCGTTATAACTAGAACTTGGACTTTATCAGACGATTGTGGGAACACTGCAACGCCACAAACACAAACGATTACTGTTTCAGATAATACCGCGCCTACATTTACTGCTCCTGCAGCTATTGAAATTTTTACGGATGCTTCTTGTAATTATGATGCAACGGTTAGCGAAACTGGTGATGTAACTAATGAAGCTGATAATTGTGATACTACTTTAGATGCTACTTTTACAGATGTTGTAACAGCTGGTTCTTGTGAAGGTTCTTTTGTTATAACTAGAACTTGGACTTTATCAGACGATTGTGGGAACACTGCAACGCCGCAAATACAAACGATTACCGTTTCAGATAATACCGCTCCAACATTTACTGCTCCTGCAGCTATTGAAATTTTTACGGATGCTTCTTGTAATTATGATGCAACGGTTAGCGAAACTGGTGATGTAACTAATGAAGCTGATAATTGTGATACTACTTTAGATGCTACTTTTACAGATGTTGTAACAGCTGGTTCTTGTGAAGGTTCTTTTGTTATAACTAGAACTTGGACTTTATCAGACGATTGTGGGAACACTGCAACGCCGCAAATACAAACGATTACCGTTTCAGATAATATTGCGCCAACATTTACTGCTCCTGCAGCTATTGAAATTTTTACGGATGCTTCTTGTAATTATGATGCAACGGTTAGCGAAACTGGTGATGTAACTAATGAAGCTGATAATTGTGATACTACTTTAGATGCTACTTTTACAGATGTTGTAACAGATGGTGCTTGTGAAGGTTCTTTTGTTATTACTAGAACTTGGACTTTATCAGACGATTGTGGGAATACTGCAACGCCGCAAACACAAACGATTACTGTTTCAGATAATACCGCTCCGGATATTACTAGTTGTACTAGTGTTATAGATCAGTCTGTAGATTGTACAGCAGGTGATAACGAAACCATAGCGGATGCTTGGAATGCTGCCAATATTGCTGCGCTTGAATCTTGTGCTACAGATAACTGTGATACGAATCTTGTTGGTCAAGTAACTTCTAATTACGACTTCAATAACTTAAATGTAGTTTGTGGTCCTTGTGGTTCGCTTCCGGTTACCTATACCGTTGCTGATGATTGTGGTAATGAATCTACAATTACAGTAACACTGAACTTCGGTGATGCTACTGGTCCAGATCTTACTGCTTGTAATGTGGTAGATGAAACGATCGAATGTGATGGTGATAATAACCAAACTTTAGCAGATACTTGGAATGCGGATAATATTGCAGAACTTCAAGCTTGTGCTGATGATATTAATGTAAACATTACTTCTGATTATGCTTTCACTAACCTAGCTACAACTTGTGGTGCTGGTGGAACTATTCAAGTAACATATACTGCTACTGATGATTGTTTAAATACTTCTTCGGTTACTGCGACACTTACACTTAACGATTCTATTGGTCCTGACCTTACAGCTTGTACTGTTGCAGATGAAACTATCGAGTGTGATGGAACAAATAACGAAACGATTGCTAACGATTGGAATGCGGCTAACATATTAGCATTGCAGTCTTGTGGTACAGATGCTTGTGATACAGATGCTGTTTTTGATGTAACTTCTGATTATGCGTACACCAACCTTGCTTCTACTTGTGGAGCTGGTGGTACATTAACAGTTACTTATACCGTTCCGGATGATTGTGATAATGAAACTATACTTGTTGCAATTCTTACACTAAATGATTCTATTGGTCCTGATCTTACAGCTTGTACTGTAGCGGATGAAACGATTGAATGTGACGGAACAAATAACGAAACGCTTGCTAACGATTGGAATGCGGCTAACATACTTGCTCTTCAATCTTGCGGTACAGATTCTTGTGATACAGATGCGGTATTTGATGTAACTTCAGATTATGCTTTTGCTAACCTTGCTTCCACTTGTGGACTTGGTGGTACAATTACAGTTACCTATACCGTTGCAGATGATTGTGATAACGAAACAATACTTGTTGCAATTCTTACCCTTAACGATTCTATCGGTCCGGACTTAACAGTTTGTACTACAGTTACAGATGAGTCTGTAGATTGTACAGCGGATGATAACGAAACTATTGCAGATGCTTGGAATACTGCTAACATACTTGCTTTGGAATCTTGTGGTTCAGATAGCTGTGATGCAGATGGTGTTTATAACGTAACTTCAGATTACGACTTCAATAACTTAAATGTAGTTTGTGGTCCTTGTGGTTCGCTTCCGGTTACCTATACCGTTGCTGATGATTGTGGTAATGAATCTACAATTACAGTAACACTGAACTTCGGTGATGCTACTGGTCCAGATCTTACTGCTTGTAATGTGGTAGATGAAACGATAGAATGTGATGGTGATAATAACCAAACTTTAGCAGATACTTGGAATGCGGATAATATTGCAGAACTTCAAGCTTGTGCAGATGATATTAATGTAAACATTACTTCTGATTATGTTTTCACTCACCTAGCTACAACTTGTGGTGCTGGTGGAACTATTCAAGTAACATATACTGCTACTGATGATTGTTTAAATACTTCTTCGGTTACTGCGACACTTACACTTAACGACTCTATTGGTCCTGACCTTACAGCTTGTACTGTTGCAGATGAAACTATCGAGTGTGATGGAACAAATAACGAAACGATTGCTAACGATTGGAATGCGGCTAACATATTAGCATTGCAGTCTTGTGGTACAGATGCTTGTGATACAGATGCTGTATTTGATGTAACTTCTGATTATGCTTATACCAACCTTGCTTCTACTTGTGGAGCTGGTGGTACATTAACAGTTACTTATACCGTTGCGGATGATTGTGATAATGAAACTATACTTGTTGCAATTCTTACCCTTAACGATTCTATTGGTCCTGATCTTACAGCTTGTACTGTAGCGGATGAAACTATCGAATGTGACGGAACAAATAATGAAACGCTTGCTAACGATTGGAATACTGCTAACATACTTGCTCTTCAATCTTGTGGTACAGATTCTTGTGATACAGATGCTGTTTTTGATGTAACTTCAGATTATGCTTTTGCTAACCTTGCTTCCACTTGTGGACTTGGTGGTACAATTACAGTTACCTATACTGTTGCTGATGATTGTGATAACGAAACAATACTTGTTGCAATTCTTACCCTTAACGATTCTATCGGTCCGGACTTAACAGTTTGTACTACAGTTACAGATGAGTCTGTAGATTGTACAGCGGATGATAACGAAACAATTGCAGATGCTTGGAATACTGCTAACATACTTGCTTTGGAATCTTGTGGTTCAGATAGCTGTGATGCAGATGGTGTTTATAACGTAACTTCAGATTACGACTTCAATAACTTAAATGTAGTTTGTGGTCCTTGTGGTTCGCTTCCGGTTACCTATACCGTTGCTGATGATTGTGGTAATGAATCTACAATTACAGTAACACTGAACTTCGGTGATGCTACTGGTCCAGATCTTACTGCTTGTAATGTGGTAGATGAAACGATAGAATGTGATGGTGATAATAACCAAACTTTAGCAGATACTTGGAATGCAGATAATATTGCAGAACTTCAAGCTTGTGCAGATGATATTAATGTAAACATTACTTCTGATTACGCTTTCACTAACCTAGCTACAACTTGTGGTGCTGGTGGAACTATTCAAGTAACATATACTGCTACTGATGATTGTTTAAATACTTCTTCGGTTACTGCGACACTTACACTTAACGATTCTATCGGTCCTGACCTTACAGCTTGTACTGTTGCAGATGAAACTATCGAGTGTGATGGAACAAATAACGAAACACTTGCTAACGATTGGAATGCGGCTAACATATTAGCGCTTCAATCTTGTGGTACAGATGCTTGTGATACAGATGCAGTATTTGATGTAACTTCTGATTATGCGTACACCAACCTTGCTTCTACTTGTGGAGCTGGTGGTACATTAACAGTTACTTATACCGTTGCGGATGATTGTGATAATGAAACTATACTTGTTGCAATACTTACACTAAATGATTCTATTGGTCCTGATCTTACAGCTTGTACTGTAGCAGATGAAACTATCGAGTGTGACGGAACAAATAACGAAACACTTGCTAACGATTGGAATACTGCTAACATACTTGCTCTTCAATCTTGTGGTACAGATGCTTGTGATACAGATGCTGTTTTTGATGTAACTTCAGATTATGCTTTTGCTAACCTTGCTTCCACTTGTGGACTTGGTGGTACAATTACAGTTACCTATACTGTTTCTGATGATTGTGATAATGAAACAATACTTGTTGCAATTCTTACGCTTAACGATTCTATCGGTCCAGACTTAACAGTTTGTACTACAGTTACAGATGAGTCTGTAGATTGTACAGCGGATGATAACGAAACTATTGCAGATGCTTGGAATACTGCTAACATACTTGCTTTGGAATCTTGTGGTTCAGATAGCTGTGATGCAGATGGTGTTTATAACGTAACTTCAGATTACGACTTCAATAACTTAAATGCAGTTTGTGGTCCTTGTGGTTCGCTTCCGGTTACCTATACCGTTGCTGATGATTGTGGTAATGAATCTACAATTACAGTAACACTGAACTTCGGTGATGCTACTGGTCCTGATCTTACTGCTTGTAATGTAGTAGATGAAACGATCGAATGTGATGGTGATAATAACCAAACTTTAGCAGATACTTGGAATGCGGATAATATTGCAGAACTTCAAGCTTGTGCTGATGATATTAATGTAAATATTACTTCTGATTACGCTTTCACTAACCTTGCTACAACTTGTGGTGCTGGTGGAACTATTCAAGTAACATATACTGCTACTGATGATTGTTTAAATACTTCTTCGGTTACTGCGACACTTACACTTAACGATTCTATTGGTCCTGATCTTACAGCTTGTACTGTTGCAGATGAAACGATTGAATGTGATGGAACAAATAACGAAACACTTGCTAACGATTGGAATGCGGCTAACATATTAGCGCTTCAATCTTGTGGTACAGATGCTTGTGATACAGATGCAGTATTTGATGTAACTTCTGATTATGCGTACACCAACCTTGCTTCTACTTGTGGAGCTGGTGGTACATTAACAGTTACTTATACCGTTGCGGATGATTGTGATAATGAAACTATACTTGTTGCAATTCTTACACTTAACGATTCTATTGGTCCTGATCTTACAGCTTGTACTGTAGCGGATGAAACTATCGAATGTGACGGAACAAATAATGAAACGCTTGCTAACGATTGGAATACTGCTAACATACTTGCTCTTCAATCTTGTGGTACAGATGCTTGTGATACAGATGCAGTATTTGATGTAACTTCAGATTATGCTTTTGCTAACCTTGCTTCCACTTGTGGACTTGGTGGTACAATCACAGTTACCTATACCGTTGCTGATGATTGTGATAACGAAACAATACTTGTTGCAATTCTTACTCTTAACGATTCAATCGGTCCGGACTTAACAGTTTGTACTACAGTTACAGATGAGTCTGTAGATTGTACAGCGGATGATAACGAAACTATTGCAGATGCTTGGAATACTGCTAACATACTTGCTTTGGAATCTTGTGGTTCAGATAGCTGTGATGCAGATGGTGTTTATAACGTAACTTCAGATTACGACTTCAATAACTTAAATGTAGTTTGTGGTCCTTGTGGTTCGCTTCCGGTTACCTATACCGTTGCAGATGATTGTGGTAATGAATCTACAATTACAGTAACACTGAACTTCGGTGATGCTACTGGTCCAGATCTTACTGCTTGTAATGTGGTAGATGAAACGATCGAATGTGATGGTGATAATAACCAAACTTTAGCAGATACTTGGAATGCAGATAATATTGCAGAACTTCAAGCTTGTGCAGATGATATTAATGTAAACATTACTTCTGATTACGCTTTCACTAACCTAGCTACAACTTGTGGTGCTGGTGGAACTATTCAAGTAACATATACTGCTACTGATGATTGTTTAAATACTTCTTCGGTTACTGCTACTCTTACACTTAACGATTCTATTGGTCCTGACCTTACAGCTTGTACTGTTGCAGATGAAACGATTGAATGTGATGGAACAAATAACGAAACGATTGCTAACGATTGGAATGCCGCTAACATACTAGCACTTCAATCTTGTGGTACAGATGCTTGTGATACAGATGCAGTATTTGATGTAACTTCTGATTATGCGTACACCAACCTTGCTTCTACTTGTGGAGCTGGTGGTACATTAACAGTTACTTATACCGTTGGGGATGATTGTGATAATGAAACTATACTTGTTGCAATTCTTACACTAAATGATTCTATTGGTCCTGATCTTACAGCTTGTACGGTAGCAGATGAAACTATCGAGTGTGACGGAACAAATAACGAAACACTTGCTAACGATTGGAATACTGTTAACATTCTTGCTCTTCAATCTTGTGGTACAGATGCTTGTGATACAGATGCAGTATTTGATGTAACTTCAGATTATGCTTTTGCTAACCTTGCTTCCACTTGTGGACTTGGTGGTACAATTACAGTTACCTATACCGTTGCAGATGATTGTGATAACGAAACAATACTTGTTGCAATTCTTACCCTTAACGATTCTATCGGTCCGGACTTAACAGTTTGTACTACAGTTACAGATGAGTCTGTAGATTGTACAGCGGATGATAACGAAACAATTGCAGATGCTTGGAATACTGCTAACATACTTGCTTTGGAATCTTGTGGTTCAGATAGCTGTGATGCAGATGGTGTTTATAACGTAACTTCAGATTACGACTTCAATAACTTAAATGTAGTTTGTGGTCCTTGTGGTTCGCTTCCGGTTACCTATACCGTTGCAGATGATTGTGGTAATGAATCTACAATTACAGTAACACTGAACTTCGGTGATGCTACTGGTCCAGATCTTACTGCTTGTAATGTGGTAGATGAAACGATCGAATGTGATGGTGATAATAACCAAACTTTAGCAGATACTTGGAATGCGGATAATATTGCAGAACTTCAAGCTTGTGCAGATGATATTAATGTAAACATTACTTCTGATTACGCTTTCACTAACCTAGCTACAACTTGTGGTGCTGGTGGAACTATTCAAGTAACATATACTGCTACTGATGATTGTTTAAATACTTCTTCGGTTACTGCTACTCTTACACTTAACGATTCTATTGGTCCTGACCTTACAGCTTGTACTGTTGCAGATGAAACGATTGAATGTGATGGAACAAATAACGAAACGATTGCTAACGATTGGAATGCCGCTAACATACTAGCACTTCAATCTTGTGGTACAGATGCTTGTGATACAGATGCTGTATTTGATGTAACTTCTGATTATGCTTATACCAACCTTGCTTCTACTTGTGGAGCTGGTGGTACTATCCTAGTTACGTATACAGTTGCAGATGATTGTGATAATGAAACCATACTTACTGCAACACTTACTCTTGAAGATTCTATCGGACCAGACTTAACGTCTTGTACCGTTGTTGATGAAACTATAGAATGTAACGGTACAGATAATGAAACAATTGCTAACGATTGGAATGCAGCAAACATATTAGCACTTCAATCTTGTGGTACAGATAGCTGTGATACAGATGCAGTATTTGATGTAACTTCTGATTATGTATTCACCAACCTTACTTCTACTTGTGGAGCTGGTGGTACAATCCTAGTTACGTTTACGGTAGCAGATGATTGTGGTAATGAAACAATACTTACTGCAACACTTACTCTAGAAGATTCTATCGGTCCAGACTTAACGTCTTGTACAGTTGTTGATGAAACTATAGAATGTGACGGAACAAATAATGAAACGCTTGCTAACGATTGGAATGCTGCTAACATTTTAGCACTTCAATCTTGTGGTACAGATAGCTGTGATACAGATGCAGTATTTGATGTAACTTCGGATTATGTATTTACGAACCTTGCTTCCACTTGTGGAGCTGGTGGTACTATCCTAGTTTCGTATACGGTAGCAGACGATTGTGGTAATGAAACAATACTTACTGCAACACTTACTCTAGAAGATTCTATTGGTCCAGACTTAACGTCTTGTACAGTTGTTGATGAAACTATAGAATGTAACGGTACAGATAATGAAACAATTGCTAACGATTGGAATGCAGCAAACATATTAGCACTTCAATCTTGTGGTACAGATAGCTGTGATACAAATGCAGTATTTGATGTAACTTCTGATTATGTATTCACCAACCTTACTTCCACTTGTGGTGCTGGTGGTACTATTCTAGTTACGTATACAGTTGCTGATGATTGTGGTAATGAAACCATACTTACTGCAACACTTACTCTTGAAGATTCTATCGGACCTGACTTAACGTCTTGTACCGTGGTAGATGAAACTATAGAATGTGATGGAACAAATAACGAAACACTTGCTAACGATTGGAATGCGGCTAACATATTAGCGCTTCAATCTTGTGGTACAGATGCTTGTGATACAGATGCTGTTTTTGATGTAACTTCTGATTACGCGTACACAAACCTTGCTTCTACTTGTGGAGCTGGTGGTACATTAACAGTTACTTATACCGTTGCAGATGATTGTGATAATGAAACTATACTTACTGCAACGCTTACTCTTGAAGATTCTATCGGACCAGACCTTACGGCTTGTACGGTAATCGACGAAACTATAGAATGTAATGGAACAGATAACGAAACGATCGCGAATGATTGGAATGCTGCTAATATTTTAGCACTTCAATCTTGTGGTACAGATAGCTGTGATACAGATGCTGTTTTTGATGTAACTTCAGATTATACTTTTGCTAACCTTGCTTCCACTTGTGGAGCTGGTGGTAATATCCTAGTTACGTATACAGTTGCAGATGATTGTGGTAATGAAACCATACTTACTGCAACACTTACTCTTGAAGATTCTATCGGACCTGACTTAACGTCTTGTACAGTTGTTGATGAAACTATAGAATGTGACGGAACAAATAATGAAACGCTTGCTAACGATTGGAATGCTGCTAACATTTTAGCACTTCAATCTTGTGGTACAGATAGCTGTGATACAGATGCAGTATTTGATGTAACTTCTGATTATGTATTCACCAACCTTACTTCTACTTGTGGAGCTGGTGGTACAATCCTAGTTACGTATACGATAGCAGACGATTGTGGTAATGAAACAATACTTACTGCAACGCTTACGCTTGAAGATTCTATCGGTCCAGACTTAACGTCTTGTACAGTTGTTGATGAAACTATAGAATGTAACGGTACAGATAATGAAACAATTGCTAACGATTGGAATGCAGCAAACATATTAGCACTTCAATCTTGTGGTACAGATAGCTGTGATACAAATGCAGTATTTGATGTAACTTCTGATTATGTATTCACCAACCTTACTTCTACTTGTGGAGCTGGTGGTACTATCCTAGTTACGTATACGGTAGCAGACGATTGTGGTAATGAAACAATACTTACTGCAACGCTTACGCTTGAAGATTCTATCGGTCCAGACTTAACGTCTTGTGTGGTTGTAGACGAAACTATAGAATGTAATGGTACAGATAACGAAACGATCGCCAACGATTGGAATGCTGCTAATATTTTAGCACTGCAATCTTGTGGTACAGATACTTGTGATACAGATGCAGTATTCGATGTAACTTCTGATTATGTGTTTACAAACCTTGCTTCTACATGTGGAGCTGGTGGTACTATCTTAGTTACGTATACAGTTGCAGATGATTGTGGTAATGAAACCATACTTACTGCAACGATTACTCTTGAAGATTCTATCGGTCCAGATTTAACGTCTTGTACCGTGGTAGATGAAACGATTGAATGTGACGGAACAAATAATGAAACACTTGCTAACGATTGGAATGCTGCAAACATTCTTGCGCTTCAATCTTGTGGTACAGATGCATGTGATACAGATGCAGTATTTGATGTAACTTCTGATTATGATTTCACTAATCTTGTAGCTGCTTGTGGTCTTACTGGTTCAATAGAAGTTAATTATGTTGTAAAAGATGATTGTAATAATTCTACAACACTTACTGCGACACTTACTATAGTAGATAATACGGCTCCAGATGCAACTAATTGTGTAACCGATCAAACATTAGACTGTGATGGAGATAACAATGAAGCAATTGCAGACCAATGGAATGCGGAAAACATTGCAGCTCTTGAAGCATGTGTTACAGATGGTTGTGATTTAGACTTTTCTGGTCAAATAACTTCAGATTATAACTTTGCTGATTTATCTTCTGCTCCTGGTTTAGGTGGAATGCTAGATGTTCAATATATAATTACAGATGATTGTGGTAATGAAACAGAAGTTTATGCGATGTTAACATTACAAAACAATTCTGTTAATGGTAATGATATAAGATTATGTAATGCAAGTGAAATTGAAGCTCAAGTGTATGACTTATTTGATTTATTAAGTGGTTACTATGATGATAGTGGTACTTGGGAAGTTATTTCTGGTGATGCTGTAATTATTGACGGTCATTATTTCGATCCATTAAGTATTACTCTTACTGGCGAAAATGTTGGTGTAGATATTGAATTTAGCTATACGGAAAATAATTCTGCTTGTCCAACTTACGTGGAAGCTTCTATTGAAGTTCATAATGAATGTTTTGTATTGAACTGTGGTGAAGATGATGTTGAAATTTCTAACGCAGTAACTCCTAACGGAGATCAATACAATGAATTCTTTGAAGTTAGTGGCGTTGAGCTTTGTAATTATGTAATAGATGTGAAAATATTTAACCGTTGGGGAGCATTAATTTATGAATCTCATGATTACCAAAACAATTGGGCAGGTACTGCACACAACAACTCTGTTGGTGGATCTAATACCGTTCCTGATGGTACATATTATTACATAGTAACTTTAAAAGAAAGTGGAATTGATCCTATAAATGGATATATCTACGTAGGAACCAAATAAAAATATTAACCTATATGAAACTTATAAAAAAATATATTGTTGCATTTGCGTTATTAAGCTGTACAGTTGGGTTTACTCAACAATTACCGCAGTTTACACAATACATGTATAATACAATATCCATTAATCCTGCGTATGCAGGAAGCAGAGAAACACTAAGTGTAGTTGGTCTTCATAGAAGTCAATGGGTTGGCTTTAAAGGAGGCCCAATTACCCAAACACTTTCTGCACACACGCCACTTACTAATGAAAAAATTGGTGTTGGTTTATCTTTAATTAATGATAAACTAGGGTATCAAGATTTCTCATATATATATGGTGATTTTTCATACACCATAAATACAGGTGAAAAAACAAAATTAGCATTCGGACTAAAAGCTGGATTTACGCAATACAGTCTTAGTGCAACCTTAAGAGGTAATGAACCTGAAGATCCTTCCATTTATGGTGTGGAAAATAGATGGAGTCCTAACCTTGGTGTAGGTTTCTTTTGGCATACACAAAAATGGTATATGGGATTATCTGCTCCTAGAATTCTAAACACAGATTATAACAAAGAAGGAAATTCTAGCGGCGTGCAATACGAAGCATTAGAAAGAATTAGTTATTATTTTACAGGTGGTTATGTATTCACATTAAGTGAGAATACAAAATTCAAACCAGCTGCTTTAATAAAAGCTACTAACGGTGCTCCTCTTTCTTATGATCTTACTGCAAACTTTTTGTTTCATGAAAAACTTTGGTTAGGTGCATCTTACAGAATTAATAATTACACTTCCGCATTTGGTGCAATTGCAGATTTTCAAATCTCTAAAGAAATCAGAATTGGTTATACCTACGAGTATCCTTTATCCGATATCAACCAATATACTGGAGGAACACATGAGGTTTTACTAATGTTCGAAGTATTTAAAGTAAAACGTATTAAATCCCCTAGATATTTCTAAAATAGGTATTCAGATAAAAACGTGTAATTTTATTATATGTTAATTGCTTCTGAAAGTTAATAAGAAAATAAGATACAGATGAAAACAAAAGTTATATTAATATTATTAGTTCTTTGCAATACCATGCTATTTGCACAGGTAAAAGTTGCCGATAACTATTTTAGAGACTATGCGTATATCAAAGCAAGTGAGTTATATGAATCTGCTGTGAAAAAAGGAGATAGTAGCGAGCATGTATTAACACGATTAGGAGATTGTTATTACAACAATTCAAATTCTGAAAAAGCAGCGATGTGGTATGGCAAAGCAGTAAATAAATACGAAAAAATAAATCCGGAATTTATATACAAGTACATCCAATCCCTAAGAAGTTTAGGAGAATATGAAAATGCGAACACTTGGATTACTAAATTTAAAGAACTACAAACTAGTGATAAAAGAGCCGAAGATTTTGAAATCATGGATCTTGCTAAATACAAAGAACTCTCTTCTACCGAAGGAAAATATGTAAAATTTTCTGCACTAGGAATAAATACAGAGTTCTCCGAATTTGGAGGATATGTTCATGACGGTACCTTTTATTATGCTTCTACTAAAGTTACTGGTGATGGTGGTAGTGGTAAAATTTACAAATGGAACGAAGAACCATTTTTAGATATTTTTTCAGGAACCATTGCATATGAAGAAGATGAAGTAACTATTGAAGACATTAAAGCACTTTCTGAAGAAGTAAATACAGAATTTCATGAAGCTACAGTTGCCATAACTAATGATGGCAAAACCATGTATTTTACAAGAGATAATATTAACCACCGTAAAAGGATATCTTATGATGATGAAGGTACCTCTTATTTAAAAATATATAAAGCTACTAAATCTGGAGAAAAATGGGGTAATATAGTAGAACTTCCTTTTAATGATAAGGTCTACTCTACTGGTCATCCTGCTTTAAGCCCAGATAACAAAACCTTATATTTTGTATCCGATCGCGAAGGTGGTTTGGGAAGTACAGATATCTACAGTGTAGAAATAGAAGGATCGGGAACTTATGGTACTCCTGAAAATTTAGGAGCAAAAATCAATACGCCAGGTAGAGAGATGTTTCCGTATGTTGCCAAAGACAGTACGTTCTACTTTTCATCAGACGGACATATTAGCTTAGGTTTATTAGATGTTTTTAAATCTAATATAATTCAAGTTACAGACAAAGATTCTATTACAGATCCAAAAAATTTAGGAGCACCTTTTAATAGTCGATTCGATGATTTCGCATTCTTTATAGATTCCGATAAGGATAGAGGATTTCTTTCTTCTAACCGAGAGGAAGGAAGCGGTAGTGATGATATTTACCAATTTGGTTCTTACCAATGTAAACAAGTAATTAAAGGTGTAGTTAGAGATCAAAAAACACTATTACCAATTCCGGAAGCGAAAGTGAAACTTTTAGACGAAACAGGAAAAGAACTAGAAGAAATAGTATCTAATGAAAATGGAGAATATGAATTTGAAGTAGAATGTGAAAAGAAATATACCGTAATTGGAAGTAAATTAGATTATAGAGACGACATACAAGAAGTGGAAACTACAGATGTTTCAGAAGAGGAACAAGTACAAGATTTACTATTAACACCATTTATTGTAAATAATGAGATTGTAATTAATCCTATTTTCTTCGATTACAATAAATTTAACATTAGACCAGATGCTGCATATGAGTTAGAAAACATTGTAACTGTAATGAAGAATCACCCAAAAATGCATATCAAAATCGAATCACATACAGACAGTCGTGGTAAAGATGCGTATAATATGAAGCTTTCCGATAAACGAGCTAAATCTACTAGAAATTATATTATTTCTAGAGGTATAACTTCCGACAGAATTGACAGTGCCATTGGTTTTGGTGAATCACAATTGGTAAATAGATGTGATAATGCACATAGAAAAATTTGTTCCGAAGAAGAACACCAAGAAAACCGTAGATCAAAATTCATTATCACTAACGAATATTAATACAGTATAAGGTGTTACTTTATAAAATATTATAAAGACTCCCTAACAACATCTTATACTTAAAAAGCCACTCTAAATAGAGTGGCTTTTAATTTGTATTAAACTTTAAGTCTTATTAAATAGGAATTAAATAAGAATACACAAATAACATTTGAAACGAATAACTAGCCAATTCCTATTCTCCTATAGAACATAAATATTATACTATGGAACATAAAAAAACCACTCCTGTAGAGTGGTTTTCTTTATTATAAAATTCTTAATTTATTTCTTTACAAATATATTCGTAAAATACCAATATCCATTTTCATCTTGTTCTGCCGAAATATCAAAATGCGTATAATCTCCTACTATCGCTCCTCGATGACTTTCACTATTAATCCATGCATTAACTACTGAAGCTGGACTACTATAACCATAAGCTACATTCTCTGAAACTCTATTGGCTCCAGCGTATTGTTTTAAAAAGGCACTTCTTTGCGAAAAATTGTCATGAGAAATATTACTAACTTCTGCCATATAATCGGAATGCACAAAAGCTTGAGATTTAATTAAATCTAAAGATTCCAAAGTACTTAAACCTTCATTTATTCTATATTCATTTAGAAGTTCTAGAATTTCAGTTTCAATAACTTTAGTATCTGGTACTACATATTCACTGTTAACGTTTTTTGCTTCATGATCATTATTTTCTGTTGAACACGAAAACGTGGTAAACAAGATTGTTAATGCCATAAGCCATAAAGTAGGTTTTTTCATGGTTAAGGTTCTTTAGATTTGGGAGTATAAATATACAATACCAGTCTAAAAAAAATGTTAACGAAATGTTAAAATCGATAAACGACGTGTATTTCATCGAAATTATAGTGTCGATAATCGATTAAGAACGAATTAACCTACAGGAAAATGACTTTTAAACGACTTTTTAAGGAGATAATCGGTTTTTCACCCAAAACCACTCTTTATCAAGCGTATAACGTATTCTATCATGCAGTCTATTTGCTCTTCCTTGCCAAAATTCCATTTCTACAGGCTTTACAATATAACCTCCCCAAAATTCTGGGCGTTCTATTTCCTTTCCTTCAAAATCTGCTTCTAATGCTTTTAATTTAATCTCTAAAACTTCTCTATTTTCTAATATTTCACTTTGGTTAGAAACTAAAGCTCCCAATTGACTACCTCTAGGTCTGGATTCAAAATAGCCATCGCTTAAATTTGCTGCTATTTTTTCTACTTTACCTTTAATTATAACTTGTCGTTCTGCAGCTTGCCAAAAAAAAGAAATACAAACATTTGGGTTATTAGCAATTGCTTTTCCTTTTTCACTATTATAATTGGTATAAAAAATAAAACCTTCATAGGTATATTTTTTAAGCAGCACTACTCTACTCCTTGGGAAAGAATCGATACCAATGGTAGATAAAGTCATTGCATTGGTTTCGTCTTCCGGGAAATGCATATCCACTTCATGAAACCATTTTTGAAATAATTCTAAAGGATTTTCTGGAGTGTCTTCTAATAAAAGCGCTCCTTTTTCGTAAGATTTTCTATAATTTCCTAGGTCTTTTTCCATACATGCAATTTACACGTTTTTTAAATAATTTGTAAACCAATTTTGTAACTTTATAAAAAAATGTATTCATGAAATTTACTTGTACCATAGATATTAATGCTTCCAGAAATAAAGTGGTCTCTGTATTTTTAGATCCGAACAAACAACACCATTTTCAAGATGGTTTTATACGTAAGGAGCTTTTAAGCGGAAAAATGAATGAAGTAGGTACAAAATCTAAACTAATTTATAAAAAGTTAGAGCTTATAGAAACGATAGAACTTAACAACCTTCCTGATGCATTTAAAGGTTTGTATGAACACAAACACACTACCAATACTATGCATGTCACTTTTACTGCTATAAACCCAGAAACTACTCGCTACGTCTCCCAAATAGATTATATAAAATTAAATGGCTTTATAATAAAAATACTGATGAAATTATTTCCGGGAATGTTTAAAAACCAAGTAGATACCTGGATGCGTCAATTTAAAACGTATATCGAGAGCGAATAGGATTTGAATTTTCAAGTAAATTATGTAATTTGTCAATCCCTAAAAACATTTTTAATGCTATTTGAAGATTCTATTATAAGTAAAGAACATGCTTATACTAAAAAAACGCTTCCTTTTGGAACGTTTTATTTTTGTGAAAAATTCGTGATTTCTGAAATGAATGAAGGAATACACTTAAGTTGGAACAAAATTGTAGAAATAATTGAAATTATATATTTACACTATCCTGATAAATTCAAGATAGCCTATATCTCTAACAAAGTAAATTCGTATTCCTATGATCCCAACCATTGGCAGAATTTTTTTGATAAATATGATTTTGTTGTCGCTAGTGTATCTGTTTACTATTCTGAATTAAACTATAATAATGCTACTTTAGAAAAACTTTTTTCTAAAAAGAGTCTAAAACGTTCTAATTCTATTGAAGAAGCAGTTTCTTGGACATTAAATTTGGACGAGTTTAAGAAAGTATACTAAAACTCAAAAAGTTTTCCGTCTTCTGCAAGTTCTACATTTTTAAAAATAGTATTTGCTTCTTCTTTAAATGCTTTTAAACCACCATATCTAGTAGAATAATGGCCTAAAATTAAAGTGCCTACATTCGCTTTTAGCGCTATTGTAGCAGCCTGTTTTGCTGTACTATGTTTCGTTGGAGCCGCAAGGTTTTCATTTTTCTCTAAAAAAGTAGATTCGTGATAAAGTACATCTACCTCTTTAATTATTGGAATGATTGCTTCAGAATATGCCGTATCACTACAAAAGGCATAGCTTTTAGGTTTCTTTGCTGGTTCGGTAACTTTTTTATTATCTATTAAAACACCATCTTCATTTTGAACATCAAAGCCTTGTTTTAGCTTTCTGTAGTACGCAACGTTAATGTTAGCTTCTTCTACTTTATTTATATCTAACTTACGTTCTCCCTCTTTTTCTTTAAATAGAAAACCATTGGTATAAATTCTATGGTCTAACGGAATAGTATGCACTTCTACCAAATCATCTTCAAAGATAATTTCGGAAGTTTTGGCCTTTAATTCATGAAAGATCAATGGATAATTAGTCCAAGACTTTGAAACTTTCATTTGAAGGGTAATAATTTCCTTCAGTCCTTTTGGAGCATGAATGTGCAATTCTGTTTCTCTAGTAAGTAATCTAAATGTAGAAATAAGACCTACTAAACCAAAAAAATGATCGCCGTGTAAATGCGAAATAAAAATATGCTTAATTCTATTAAACTTCACTTTATGCTTACGCAATTGTACTTGAGTACCTTCGCCACAATCAATTAAAAACATGTGGTTATTTATTTCTAGTACTTGAGCTGTTGGATTGGTATTAACCCTTGGAGTTGCACTATAGCAGCCTAAAATGCGTAGTTTCATTAATGGATGTTAATTTATTTTTTGTAAATCTGTTGTTTCGGATTGCATAAAATCTAATCCACAATTAAACATCTAAAAACCTAAGTCACGTTCCATTTCTTCCATCTCAATAATATCATGTGCTTCTTGTAATGTTGGCACAACAATTATTTCGTCTGGAGTTTCAGCAATATTGATTTTATCTGTTACAATTACAAAAGATTTTTTTGCTCCTCTATGTTTTTTTGATATTTGTAAAAACTCTACAATATTTTCTACTGTAACTGGTTTTAAGCTAGTTAAATTAATAATTACATTATCGCTTTTAAACCTTTCATATAATACATCTAGTTTTTTTACTAACTCAATTACGGATGCTTTTTCTTGCGTAATAATGGTAATATTTTCTTCTTTATCAAAAATCATAATTTATTGTTTTATTTTAGAAGCTAATAAATATATTACTGCCATCCTAATTGCTACACCATTTTGTACTTGATCTAAAATAATTGCTTGTTTAGAATCTGCTACATCACTAGTTATTTCTACTCCTCTATTTATAGGTCCAGGATGCATGATGGTTATTTCTTTATCTAAGGAATCTAGTAAAGTTTTATCTACTCCATATTGTTGTGCATACTCTCTGGTTGTAGGAAAGTAGCTAACATCCATTCTTTCATTCTGTACGCGTAACATATTTGCTACGTCACACCAATCTAATGCTTTACGCAAGTTGGTTTCTACTTTAACACCAAGTTTATCTATATACTTTGGTATTAACGTTTTTGGCCCACAAACCATCACATTTGCACCTTGTAATTGTAGTGCAAAGATGTTAGATAATGCAACACGACTGTGTAAAATATCACCAACAATAACTACGTTTTTACCTTTTACCTCTCCAAGTTTCTCACGTATAGAATAACTATCTAATAGTGCTTGTGTTGGATGCTCATGTGCTCCATCTCCTGCATTTATAATACTTGCATTTACGTGTTTAGATAAAAACACACCTGCTCCAGGATTTGGATGACGCATCACTACCATATCTACCTTCATAGAAAGTATATTGTTTACGGTATCTATTAGCGTTTCTCCTTTTTTTACTGAAGATTGCGCTGCCGAAAAATTAATGACATCTGCAGAGAGTCTTTTTTCTGCTAATTCAAAAGATAATTTTGTACGTGTAGAGTTTTCAAAAAATAAATTGGCAATAGTAATATCACGAAGTGATGGCACTTTTTTAATTGGTCTGTTAATCACTTCTTTAAAATGATCTGCAGTTTTAAAAATGAGTTCGATATCTTTTTTGTTAAGATATTTAATTCCTAATAAGTGATTTACACTTAACTCGCTCATACTTTTTTTGCTTTTGGCTCTTAGCTATTAGCTATTGGCAAATTATTTATTTTATTTTTTATCGAGACACTTCAATTGTAATCTGTGTGACATCTGTACTTTTAGTAACTTAATAATAAAATTAACTATTAATTAAATACACAGCATCTTCTCCTTCGTTTTCTACCCAATTTACTTTTACTTTTTCTTTGTTTATAGCATCTACTTGTCTTCCTCTATAATCTGGCTGAATTGGTAAATGCCTGCTAAATCTTCTATCTATTAAGGTAAGTAGTTCAATTTCCTTTGGTCTACCAAAAGATTGAATTGCTGTTAATGCAGAGCGAATACTTCGTCCTGTGTATAAAACATCATCAATAAAAACTATTTTCTTATCTTCAATAGCACAATCCATTTCTGTGGCATTTGCTTCCAGAGGTTTGTCACTTCTTCTAAAATCATCTCGATAAAAAGTAATATCTAACTGACCGGATTGTAGGTTTTTAATTTTATAATCTTCCTTTAGCAAAGTAATTAACCTATTCGCTAAGTACTTTCCTCTAGGTTGAATTCCTATTAAAACAGTATCCGTAAAATCTTTATGATTTTCAATAAGTTGACAAGCCAGTCGATGAAGAATGATGTTTACCTCTTTTGCGTTAAGTAACACTTTTTGACTCATAGAATATCCAAACGTATTTGGTAAACAAAGATAATGCAAAATTTTAGAAGTTGAAAGACTAATTATATGTAATAAAAAAGCCTCTTATTTCTAAGAGGCTTTTTTATTTATGCGAATAGCTTTTACTTTTTAATAAACTTTATGGTATTGTTTATAGTTTCAGTATATAATTTTAAAAAATAAACTCCGGTAGGAAGTTTGGTTACATCGATATTTTCTTCTGCTTTAAAACCGTTTAAATCCATTACTATTCTTCCGTTTAAATCGAATATAACTACGGAAGCTTCTACCGAGATATCGGTTTCTATATTTAGATAATTTGTTACGGGATTTGGATAAATTCCGAATTTAATATCGTTATGAATTGCTGTAGATAAGGTAACATCAGCCTCTAAATAATCTGCAATTCCATTGGAATTAGTATCATCATCTAAAGCAGATCCATTATTATTGTAATCTTCATTTATAGTTAAAATTCCATCGCCATCATCATCGTCATCTTCATAATTTTTTAGGCCATCGATATCGGTATCATCGTCTAGATAATTTCCATTTCTATTTGCATCTTCCCTAGCATTATCAATTCCGTCTCCATCGTCATCGGAAGCTGCACAAGTTGTTAATTTTAAAATATAATCGTAAGTAAAAGTACCGCTATTTACATCGTTACTAATTCTACAATAAATATAAGTGTCTTCGGTTAAAGTAAACACTTCACCAATAGGATTCTCTCCATTAACAACATCTGAATAGCTTAGATGGTAGGTTAATGAAATTTGACTGTCATATAAACCACAAAACTGATTGTTATATATATTACCTCCTGTGGTACCAATATTACGTAAATGCACCACTTCAATACCATCATTATCTACATCACATAAATAAAATTCTAGTTGCCCATTTGGCGGAGGAGGCACAGGAAACTCTCTTAAAGCAAGCGTAATTACAGAAGTGTCATATGTAGCGTTTAATGTATTTGTTACTCTGGCATACAATGTTTCATTGTTAGACGAATACGTATAAAATCTAACTAATGGATTGGTATCATTTTGAGCATCTAATAAAGAAGAATAATAAGAAACTTGCACATCTATTTGATGTCCTTTTACAAAAGGATTTAAATAAAACAAATCGATACAATCTGTATTATCAAAATTATCATAAGTCGCATCGTAAGCAACCGTTTGGGAATGCATTATAGTGCAAAAAAGCAAAGCAAAAAAAAGGAATATTTTATGTTTCATAATACATTGAGGTTTATGCATAAAGGTATAAAAAAAAAGCCTCTCCAAAAGGAGAGGCTTTAATTTATATAAAATTTCTAGAAAGACTATGCTTTTCCGTCTAATTTATCTTTAAGTGCTTGTAAAGCTTCGTTAGCATCACCTAAAGTAGGTTTAGCTTCTGCTGCTTGACTTGCCGCTTTTTTAACAGCTTCTTTTACATTCTTGATTTCTTCTTCTCTAAAGATAGCAGTATGCGAAGCAACTACTCTTTTAAATTCTTTATTAAATTCGATAATCTTGAATTCTGCTGAATCTCCTTTTGTAAGTTTCTTACCATCTTCTTTTTCAAGGTGACGAGAAGGAACAAAAGCAACGATATCTTCGTTAAACTCAATAGTAGCTCCTTTATCTACAACTTCTGCAATTTCTGCAGTATGCGTAGTACCTAAAGCAAATTCAGTTTCGTATTTATCCCAAGGGTTATCTGTTGTTTGTTTATGACCTAAAGATAATTTACGTCCTTCAACATCTAACTCAAGTACAACTACATCTAAAGTATCACCAACTGCACAGAACTCAGATGGATGTTTGATTTTCTTAGTCCAAGATAAATCTGAGATGTAAATTAATCCATCAATACCTTCTTCTAATTCAACAAAAACACCAAAGTTTGTAAAGTTACGAACTGTTCCTGAATGTTTAGAACCTACAGGATATTTAGTTGTAATGTCTGTCCATGGGTCTGGAGCCAATTGCTTGATACCAAGAGACATTTTTCTATCTTCTCTATCTAAAGTTAAGATTTGTGCTTCAACAACATCTCCTACTGATACGAAATCTTGTGCAGAACGTAAATGTGTAGACCAAGACATTTCACTTACGTGAACTAATCCTTCAACACCTTCAGCTACCTCAACAAAAGCACCATAGTCAGCTATAACTACAACTTTACCTTTTACTTTGTCACCTACTTTTACATCTTCACCTAATGCATCCCAAGGATGTTTAGATAATTGTTTAAGACCTAATTGGATTCTTGATTTGTTTTCATCAAAATCAAGGATTACCACATTTAATTTTTGGTCTAATTCAACAATCTCATTTGGATGGTTGATTCTTGACCAAGAAAGATCTGTAATATGAACTAATCCATCAACACCACCAAGATCAATAAATACACCGTAAGAAGTAATGTTTTTAACAATACCTTCAAGTACTTGACCTTTTTCTAGTTGACCAATAATTTCTTTCTTCTGTACTTCAATATCTGCTTCAATTAAAGCTTTATGAGATACTACTACGTTTTTGAACTCATGGTTGATTTTCACCACTTTGAATTCCATAGTTTTGTTTACATACTGATCGTAATCTCTAATTGGTTTCACATCAATTTGAGAACCTGGTAAGAATGCTTCAATACCAAATACATCTACAATCATTCCACCTTTAGTTCTGCATTTTACAAAACCGTTTACTATTTCACCAGTGTCATGTGCATCATTTACTCTATCCCAAGCTTTAATTACACGAGCTTTTCTGTGAGATAATACTAATTGACCAGTTGCGTCTTCACGAACATCAATTAATACTTCTACTTTATCTCCAACTTTTAAACCTGGATTGTAACGAAATTCGTTTAATGAAATTACACCTTCAGATTTTGCGTTGATGTCAATAATTGCATCACGATCTGAAATGTGAATTACTTCACCTTCTACTACTTCGTCATCTAAAGTATCTACGAAATTTTCCGATACTAATTTTTCAAATTCTTTTAATTGAGAATCTTCAACCTCATCAATACCTTCTTGGTAATTGTGCCAATTGAAATCTGCTAAGAATTTTTCTGGGTTTGCTTGTGCTTCAGAAACTTGAGGAGTTTCTTTTACTACTGCTGCTTCCGTTGCGTCTGCAACTTCTGCTTCTACTTTTTTTGCTTTATCAGCCATTTATTTAATTTAATAATGTAACCGTTTTCTTTAGTCGATAAACGTATTACATTATGTTTTTGTATTCTGCTATGTTTTAGGAAGATATCATGCGATAACACACAGAAGTGTTAAAATTGTTTTTGTTTTATTCCTTTTATCTTTCCATTATTCGCCAAAAGGAGTGCAAAAATACAATTAAATTTTTGATTGCCAAATGTTTTGCTACTGAAAATGAAGTTGCATCTGAAGTTGAAAATTTAATGTTTATAGTCTTTTATACAAAAAGTAATTACACGGAGATTCACAAAGAGACACAAAGTCTCACAGAGAAATTGAAATTATAGGCTTGTTTTTATGTAATTATGGAATATTGGATTGACTGATGAACGTAATAACAAACTCCTCTTTCTTCAGATTAGAAAAAAATCTAAATTCATTCTCCTCTTAAACTTAAGAGGAGAGCTTCTACCTAATATGAATTGGAATTACTTCTTGTTCCTTCCTTCAGCTGAAGGAAGGTGGATGCTACTTTAGTAGAAGTCGGAAGGTTTGACAAAAAAGGCGAAGCACTTTTAATCTTAACTATATGAAGTTGAAAATTAATGCTTTCAGTATTTAATAATAATAATAATTACACGGAGATTCACAAAGAAACACAGAGTCACACAGAGAAATAAGAACTATAGGCTTGTTTTTATGTAATTATGGAATATTGGATTGACTGATGAACGTAATAACAAACTCCTCTTTCTTCAGATTAGAAAAAAATCTAAATTCATTCTCCTCTTAAACTTAAGAGGAGAGCTTCTACCTAATATGAATTGGAATTACTTCTTGTTCCTTCCTTTAGCTGAAGGAAGGTGGATGCTACTTTAGTAGAAGTCGGAAGGTTTGACAAAAAAGGCGAAGCACTTTTAATCTTAACTATATGAAATTGAAAATTAATGCTTTCAGTATTTAATAATAATTACACGGAGATTCACAAAGAAACACAAAGTCACACAGAGAAATTGGAACTATAGGCTTGTTTTTATGTAATTATGGAATATTGGATTGACTGATGAACGTAATAACAAACTCCTCTTTCTTCAGATTAGAAAAAAATCTAAATTCATTCTCCTCTTAAACTTAAGAGGAGAGCTTCTACCTAATATGAATTGGAATTACTTCTTGTTCCTTCCTTTAGCTGAAGGAAGGTGGATGCTACTTTAGTATAAGTCGGAAGGTTTGACAAAAAAGGCGAAGCACTTTTAATCTTAACTATATGAAGTTGAAAATTAATGCTTTCAGTATTTAATAATAATTACACGGAGATTCACAAAGAAACACAAAGTCTCATAGAGAATTAGGAACTACATATTTATTTTAACGTAATAATAAATATTAGAATGACTGAACACTGTTTACTAAAAACTACTCCTTATCTTCCAGTGTCATAGTAACTAATTTTAAGACTTTATCAAATTGTTCTTCTAACGAAAGATTAGAATTATCTATTTCTACAGCATCTTCTGCTTTTACTAAAGGGGAATCTTCTCTATGCGAATCTATATAATCGCGTTCTTGCACATTATGTAATACGTCTTTAAAAGACACATCATCTCCTCTCCCAATAAGTTCATCGTATCTACGCTGTGCTCTAGTTTCGGCTGAAGCTGTCATGAAAATTTTTAATTCCGCATACGGAAAAACTACAGTACCAATATCGCGACCATCCATCACAACACCTTTATCTTTTCCCATTTGTTGCTGCTGCTTTACTAATTGGTAACGCACTTCTGGAATGGTAGACACCTGACTTACAAAGCTCGATACTTCTAGTGTTCTAATTTGCTTTTCAATATTTACATTATTTAAATATACTTCGGCAAAGCCTAATTCTGGATTAAATGTAAAATGGATAGTAATTTCTGGTAGTTTTGAAACCAAACCTAGCCTATCAAAATGATTTTCATCTATAAATTTATTTTGCATGGCATATAAAGTAACGGCTCTATACATGGCACCAGAGTCTACATAGATATAACCCAAATGTTTTGCAATTTGTTTTGCTACTGTACTTTTTCCGGTGGATGAGAATCCGTCTATGGCTATTGTAATTTTTTGCACTTTATAGTTTTTGGATTGAAATTGAATGGATTGATGTTCGTTTGATAGTTTAGTGTACCGCTATTGCCTGATTGAGGGCGTAATTTAGCAAATAAAAATTAGATAGAAAACCTAAGAGATCATAGCAACTCTAATTCAAATCTAGCTGTACTCCAAAAAAGTTTGCATTTGCTGCACTAGTATATTTTGCGTGTGTATAACTAAAACGAAACTTGTTTAGTTTGATAGAAATTCCTGCAGACAAACCAGAAAAATTACGTTGTTCAACGATACGAAGTTCTTCTGCTCTTCTAAAGTTATAACCAACTCTAATTTGAAAACCTCCTTCTGGAAACAGCTCTGCTCCTATTATAGTATGTCTTAATGCTTGATTTAAAAAACCAACTTCCTCTTGGGTTTGGTTTCCTTCTAAATCTGTAGTTGCTCTTGCAGGATTAGAAGCTCCAATTGGCCATTTTTGTAAATTCTCGAAAGTTAAATGCCAACGTATTGGTACAAACTCTAAGGTTTGCGACATACCAAAATCTACCTCAAAAGGTAACGATTCGTTTTGTCCGGCATAGGTAGTAATTTGTGTTCCTGCGTTTCTAAGGACTAAGGTTGCTTGAAACTCGATGTCTTCGTTTATATAAATTAAACCAGCATCAAAAGCAAAACCAATAGAACTATATTCTTCTAATTTAGAAGTGATCAGTTTAACGTTTCCACCTAAATAAAAATCGGAATATCCTATTTGTCTAGAATGACCAAAAGAAACTGCTGCTTCATTCCCTGAAAAGGAAGCGGTAGCATTACCCTGTTCATCATAACCATCAAAACTTCCGTAATTAATATAAGTAACTCCTACGTGGTAGGTAAGGTTTCTTCTATCTACGGTATATGCATAAGCTGCAGTACCGTAATTTACACCTCCTAAATAACTGGAATAATTTACAGCAAATTGATTATCCATCTCTAAATTAATAGTTGCTGGATTAAAAATAGCTTGTGTTACATCATAATCTACATTAGTAAGAACTTTACCTCCAAGCGCTGCTTGACGCGGCGATGACACCAAGTTTAAAAATTGGTATGTACTTTCTCCTCCTAATTGCGCATTAGAAGTAACGAAGTATAAAAGACAAAGGCAAGTAAAATATTTCTTAATCATAAAGATGCAAAGTAACTAAATCTATCTTAAAACGCAGATATTAGAAAAATATTTTTATTTAAGCTTTAACTTTTGTCCAATACTTAAATTATTAGATTCCAAACCATTTAGTTTTTTTAGCACATCTAACGAAATACCATGCTTTTTAGCGATGTTATATAAGTTATCTCCTTTTTTTACTGTGTAAAAAGAATTTAAAATTTCAGTAGAAGATTCTTCCAATTCTTCTTCTTCTACATCCATTTCTTCTTCTAATTCTTCAACTTCTTCTAATTCTGTAACTTCTTTTACAACAGCTACAGGACTAGAATTAGTTACCACAGAAGGTCTATTGGTTGGAGCAGCATCTAAACCCGTTGGTGTTTGTCCTGGGCTTAGTTTTGCAATAATAGTACCTTCTTCTTGACTAATAACAGGGCTACTAGACTTTACAACTATTTTTTTTATGATTTTAAGTTCTTGCCCGATACTTAACTTATTATTAGACAACTTGTTTTGTTTTAAAACTTCGTCTTTACTTAAACCATATTGTTTTGCAATTTTAGAAATGGTTTCCTTTTTTGCTACAGTATGTTTTTTAATATCGGTATATATTACGCCATTGGCTGTGGTCTCTAACTTTGTTGCATTTGTTTTTGCATGTTCTAAAAAAATGTATTCTCCAGTTTTAGTAGAAAGGTATGCTTCTTTTCCTTCTAAATTTATAGGAAGAAACTCTTCAGCAACTTTTGTTTCTTGTGAAAATGTAGCAAACGAAACAAAAAACATTAAAATAAAACTTAGAGACCTCATAATTATAGCTTTTTATAATTCTTAACTTTTTGATTTGTTATTGCAATATCGATAACATCTTTCATTTCTGAAACATAATGGAAAGTTAATCCTTTTAAATAATCAGGCTTAATCTCCTCGATATCACGTCTATTGTCTTCGCAAAGTAAGATTTCTTTTATTCTTGCACGCTTTGCAGCTAGAATTTTTTCTTTAATTCCGCCAACAGGTAATACTTTACCTCTTAACGTAATCTCTCCAGTCATTGCTAAGCTCTTTTTCACTTTACGTTGTGTAAATAAAGATACTAAAGAGGTTAACATAGTAACTCCTGCACTTGGTCCGTCTTTTGGTGTTGCTCCTTCTGGCACGTGAATATGCACATTGTATTTACCAAAAACATCTGGATCTACGCCTAATTCTTCGGCATTTGCTTTAATGTACTCCATAGCAATGGTTGCAGATTCTTTCATGACTTTTCCAAGATTCCCTGTAATCGTCATTGTTCCTTTTCCTTTAGATAAGATAGATTCTATAAATAGAATATCTCCTCCTACTCTTGTCCAAGCTAATCCTGTAACTACTCCTGCTACATTATTGTTTTCGTATTTATCTCTTTCTAGTTTTGGTCCGCCAAGTACTTTAATAATGTCTTCATTAGAAACCTTTACATCATACTCCTCTTCCATTGCAATACTTTTGGCAGCATAACGCACCATTTTTGCAATTTGTTTTTCTAAACCACGAACACCAGATTCTCTAGTATAGCCTTCTACAATTTTTTCTAATTGCGGTTTTCCTATTTTTAGCTGCGCCTCTGTTAAACCATGTTCTTTTAATTGCTTTGGTAATAAATGACGTTTTGCTATTTCTACTTTTTCTTCAATAGTATAACCCGTTACATTTATAATTTCCATTCTATCACGTAAAGCTGGTTGAATGGTAGATAAACTATTGGATGTTGCAATAAACATCACTTTAGAAAGATCGAAGCCCATTTCTAAAAAGTTATCATGGAATTCGCTATTTTGTTCTGGATCTAATACTTCTAACATGGCAGAAGACGGATCCCCTTGATTCGAATTAGAAAGTTTATCTATTTCATCTAAAACAAAAACTGGATTTGCTGTTCCTGCTTTCTTTATACTTTGAAGAATACGTCCAGGCATGGCACCAATATATGTTTTTCTATGTCCGCGTATTTCTGCTTCATCACGTAAACCACCTAGAGACATACGTACATATTCTCTACCTAATGCTTCTGCTATAGATTTACCTAAAGAAGTTTTACCAACTCCTGGAGGTCCGTACAGACAGATGATTGGCGATTTCATATCGTTACGCAATTTAATAACTGCTAGATGCTCTAAAATCCTTTGTTTTACATCATCTAAACCATAATGATCTCTATCTAATATTTTCTTCGCACGTTTTAAATCAAATTTATCCTCACTAAACTCATTCCATGGTAAATCTAAAAATAGATCTAGATAATTACGTTGAATGGAGTATTCAGCAACTTGCGGATTCATACGTTGCATTTTCGCTAATTCTTTATTAAAATGCTCTGCAACTTTATCGTCCCATTTTTTCTTTTTAGAACGCATACGCATTTCTTCAATTTCTTCACCAGACGAAACACCTCCTCCAAGTTCTTCTTGAATGGTTTTCATTTGTTGGTGTAAGAAATATTCACGTTGCTGTTGGTTCATATCACTTTGAACCTTTAGCTGAATATCATTTTTAAGTTCCAATTTCTGAAACTCTAAATTCATATACTTTAAGGTTGCAAGTGCACGTTCTTTTAAATCGTTGTTCTCTAATAGAAGTTGCTTTTCTTTTACAGAAAGATTCATATTAGACGATACAAAGTTTATTAAAAACGAATTGCTTTCAATATTCTTAATTGCAAAGGATGCTTCGCTAGGTATATTCGGACTATCTTTAATAATCTGTAATGCAAGTTCTTTTATAGAATCTATAATAGCTTCAAACTCTTTGTTCTCTTTTGCAGGTTTCGCTTCGGGCACTTCACGAATGGTAGCATTCATGTAAGGTTCTTCAGTGATAACTTCTGCAACTTTAAAACGTTTTTTACCTTGTATAATAACCGTTGTGTTACCATCAGGCATTTTTAAAACACGTAGAATTCTTGCTACTGTTCCTGTTTCGTGAATATCACCTGCTTTAGGATCTTCTACACTTTCATCCTTTTGTGCAACTACACCAATAACTTTGCTTCCTTTATTAGCATCGTTAATTAGTTTAATCGATTTATCTCTTCCTGCTGTTATAGGAATCACTACTCCTGGAAACAATACGGTATTTCTTAAAGAAAGAATTGGTAAGGTTTCTGGTAGTTTTTCGTTATTTATTTCTTCTTCATCTTCAGGAGTCATTAACGGAATTAATTCTGAATTTTCATCAAAATCCTGTAATGACAAACTGTCAAGGCTTAATAAACTAGATTTCTTCATATATATATTTAAGTCATTCTGTCATTCTATAATAAACAACAGATTGATTTGAGTTTAAAATTATTAATAATTTATTTAATTATTTCAATGGTGTTCAATACGTTACCATTAATTACTAACTAAACATCTTCACTACTAAAGTCAATTAATATGCCAACGTTTTAAAATAGTTAGATTTTTTTTTACTAAACTGTAACAGTTTATCTTTATGCGTATCTATACTATAACAATTTGATATAACCATTTGACACTAACCAACCAAAATATCGAACAGCTCATAGCCCTATGTAAGTCTAATAACCAATTTGCGCAATTGGAGATTTATAATAGATACTATAAAGCAATGTTTAACGTAGCGTACAGAATTGTAAAAGATAGATTTGAAGCAGAAGATATCATGCAAGATTCTTTTCTATCTGCCTTTACAAAACTAGACACTATAAAAGATACAATGACTTTTGGTTCTTGGTTAAAACGAATTGTAATTAATAACAGTATTTATCATTTCAATAAAAATAATAAATACCAAGACGTTCCTTTAGAGGATGTATTGTATAAGATAGAAGACAATGATGGTATTTCTAGTGATTACGAGTTTACAAACTTAAAAGCGCAACAAGTTTTAGAGACTATGAAATTACTAAAAGACAATTACCGAATTGCCTTAACCTTACATCTTATTGAAGGATATGATTACGAAGAAATAAGCGGAATCATGCAGCTTTCTTATGCAAATTGTAGAACAACTATCTCAAGAGCAAAAGAAAGTTTAAGAAAAAAATTAGAACTAGTAGAACATTAAAAGAAATAATGATGAATAAAGATAATTTAGATACACTCTTTAATAATCTACAACATGATTTTGATTTGGAAGCACCAACTGTAGATCATGAAAAAAGATTTTTAAAGAAGTTAAACAAGCAAACACTTGCAGATACATCTAAACCAAAAAATAGTTTTTGGAAACCTTTTTTAAGTATTGCAGCATCTTTAGCAATTTTAGTAACTGTTTTTGTTACCACACAGCAAGAAGATACAACCCATGATTTAGCTAGTATTTCTCCAGAAATGGCAGAAACGCAAAACTTTTTCACCAATGCCATTGCTAGTGAATTAACAAAAATTGAACAAGAGTCTAGTCCAGAAACAAAATTACTAATCGCAGATGCTATGATGCAAATGCAACGTTTAGAAAAAGAATATAAAGATTTAAAAGAAGACTTGTCTGAAAGCGGCGAAGATAAACGCGTTATCTATGCCATGATTAGCAATTTTCAAAACAGAATAGATATTCTGCAAAATACCCTAACCCAAATAGAAAACATTAAACAGTTAAAAAATAGCACCAATGAAAGCAGCACTACTATATAAAATCACATTAGCCTTTTTGCTAATACCAATGTTACTTGTAGCAGGAAACAATCCTGTTATTAAAGGAAAACATACTAAAGAAAAAGTTATCAAAAAAGAGTTTTCTGTCGATGCAGATGCTACTTTAAAAGTAGATAATAGCTATGGGAATATAGATGTTATTACTTGGGATGAAAACCGAATAGTCTTTGAGATTACCATTACTACAAATGGTAATGATGAAGAAAAAGTTCAAGAAAAACTAGATGAGATTTCTGTAAGTTTTAATGCCTCTTCTAGCCTAGTTTCTGCAAGGACCATTTTTAATAATGACAAGTCTAGTTCTTGGTGGAAATGGAATAAAGGTAATAATGTAAACATGAAAATTAATTATGTTATAAAAATGCCTATTACCAATAATGTAAATTTGAATAATGATTATGGTAGTATCAATTTAGACAAGCTAAAAGGAAAAGCAACTATTAATTGTGATTACGGAAAAATAACAACCAAAGAGCTATTAGCAGACAACAACATTATAACCTTTGACTACTCTAACAATTGCTATTTTGAATATATTAAAAGCGGAAAAATAAATGCAGACTACAGTGGTTTTACGGTTGCAAAAGCTAAAAAGCTTGACATTGTAGCCGATTATACAAAATCTGTTGTAGAAATTGTTGAAGACATTTCCTATAATTGTGATTATGGTTCTATTTATATTGAAAAAGCAAACAATATAAAAGGCGATGGTGATTACCTTACTACAAGGATTGGAGATATTTATAAAAACCTATCTATTAACGCCGATTATGGTTCTATAAAAATTGATAATATCACAGCAAATGCTCAGAACATTAATATAGAATCGGATTACGTTGGAATCACTATTGGTTACGATGCTGCTTATACCTTTAACTTTAATATCGATTTAGAATATGCTTCCTTAAGAGACTACGAAGGATTAGAATTCACAAAAAAACGAATAGAGTCTACAGATAAGTATTACGAAGGATATCATGGCAATGCAAACTCCAATAACATGCTAAAAATATCTTCAGATTACGGAAGTGTAACACTAAAGCAAAACGAATAAACAATCATTTATCATCCATCAAAAAACGAACATTATGAAAAATGCACAATCATTTCAAAAGGCTATTTTAATTATAGCAACCATATTATTAACTACGCAAATACAAGCACAATCTTGGTTTGGTAATAAAGTAAAAGGAAACGGAAAGGTAACTACCATATCTAGAACTACTGGCGATTATGACGCTATTGCATGCGTAGGCTCTATGGATTTTATTTTAGTGGAAGGTCAAGAAGGAAAAATAACTATAGAAGGAGAAGAAAACCTTTTAGAACATATTATAACCGAAGTAAAAAACAATACCTTAACTGTAAAAGTAGAAAATGGTGTTGATCTAAGAGAAAGCCATAACAAAACAATAAAGATCACGATTCCGTTTAAAAATATCGACAAAGTATCTCTTACAGGTTCTGGAGATATATGGAATACAGATACCATAACCGAAACGAATTTAGAGGTTAGCTTAACAGGTTCTGGAGATATTGTTTTAGACATTAAAACCAATAATGTAGCAGGAAGCGTAACTGGTTCTGGTGATGTAACCTTAAAAGGAAAAACGATTAACTTAGAAGCAAGCGTAACCGGTTCTGGTGATTTTAATGGGAATAATTTACAAGCGGAGAATACCGAAGTCTCTGTAAGAGGTTCTGGTGATGCAGATGTTTATAGTACAGAAACCTTAAGAGCAAGAGTTTCTGGTTCTGGAGATATTGAGTATAAAGGAAACCCGAAAAAGGAAGATACCAAAGTAGCTGGTTCTGGTAGCATTAGTGGAAACTAACTGTTAGCTGTTAGAAAAAATTAGATTATACTAAAAAAATCCGAAGCGTTTGCTTCGGATTTTTTTTAATTCTTCAAAATTAATTTCTCTACTCTTTTGGTTTTTGATTCATATGCAAAACAGCATGAATGTATATTGTTTTATTTTCTACAGTATAATGAATTCCATATTTAAATCTTTTAGTAAATGAAATTCTAAACTCCCTATATTTTTTTCTGAAAGTAATTCGGATTTTCTTTAACTAAATCAATAATACGTATAATTTCATTAAGCAATTCAAACCCAAAGCATTTTTTTGTTCATTATACCAATTAATGGCATCTTGAATATCAAGTTCTGCTTCTGGTTTAATGATTACTTTATGAGCCATACTTTTGGGTAAGCTCTTCTTTAACAACTTCCCAATCTCTTCCTAAAGCAGGATTTTCTTTATGGTTTTTTAAACGGGTATCTAACGTTTTTTTATGCAAAGGAGAAATAGCGTAATCTACCTCTTCTGAAATATAACTTTCATATAGTGCGTCTACCATACGTAAAAATCGCTCATCTACTTTGCTTATAGATTGCAACCATTTTTTTCTTAATTCCGCTGCTTCCATAATATTCTTATGTTATTATAACAAAAATACGCAATTTGCTAGACACTAAATTATTGGTACAAAAAAATCCGAAGCGTTTGCTTCGGATTTTTTAAATTAATTTAAACTGTAATCTGTAAGTGTTGCAGTACCTGCATCTGTAATATATTCAATCATTCCAACATCTTTCGCATAATAATACTGAACAGTTACAACAGAACCAACAGCACTCACTACGTTTTCAATATGTATCACATCTGTGTAATCGACTCCTTCTACTGTTCTAGAAATATTTCGCTCCATCATTTCATAATCATAAGTTGCTACCACATCTACATCTGGTATTGCGCCAGAATAAGTAATTGTATATGAAACTTCAGATTGCCAAGTTTCACCAACTACCGCATCATCTTTTATCATTTTCAATTCAATAGGTGTAGATGTAAATTCGATTCCTCCAACTTCTCCTGAAACAATAGATCTTACATAATAACTTGTTCCGCTTTTTCTTAACCAAGAAGGGGTATCAAATAACTCATCAAAAGCATAATATTCATTTCCATCAATAGTCTCCGTATTTAAAATAGTATACGTTTCAATTTCACCATTTAGACCATTATATGTCCAAGAATTACCAATAGCTCTTGGCCAGTAATCAGCATCAGATCCTACTACTGTATCACAATCCAACCCATCTATAATTGTTTGCAAACTTCCATCTGCATCTCCACATTGTGTAATTTCATTTTCTAAAGCTGTTTTATACGCTAAACATAAATTTGTATCTGTAGTATCTGCATTATATGCTGTTTCTGCAATAGCCGTTGCGGATTGTGCAGTTAGGCAATCTTCTGAAATTGCTGGGCAATCTAAAGCATCCAACAAGGTTTGAATTCCTCCTGTATCATCTCCACAAGCATTTATCATATCTTGTAATGCAACTGCATACGCATTACAAATTAGGCTATAATTTGCATCACCTGCAGATGTAGTTCCATAAGTTGCAGAAGCGCTAGCAAGGTTTTGAGTAGCCTGTACACAGCTCACTTCACTTCCATCATCATCGGTTAGAAATTCTCCTTCTAATGGTTCATCATCACAGGAAGTGATTGTAAATACGAATAATGATAAAATAAAAATACTAGCAATCTTTAAGCTTTTCATAAATTTTTTATTGAAATGGTTTCTTATTATAAACAAACATAGTAAAATATTTTAATTTACTTCTTCTTTAGGAACTCTTAGTAAGAGTATTATTCCGATTAAAAAGAAAACAAATAAAAACAAAATAGCGTTTCGCATGCTTCCTGTAATCTGATCTATGGTTGCAAATATCACCATACCTATAACAATTCCTATTTTTTCAGCTACATCAAAAAAGCTAAAATAGGATGTGGTATCTTCCGTTTCTGGTAAAAACTTAGAATACGTAGAACGCGCTAAAGCTTGAATTCCTCCCATAACTAGACCTACGAAACCTGCTGCTAAATAAAACTGAAAAGGAGTTTCCATAAAATACGCATAGAAACATAAACCCATCCAAATTACATTTACGACTATCAGTGTTTTTATGTTTCCGAATTTAGAAGAAGCTTTAGACGTTAAAAAAGCGCCAAGTATTGCGACTAATTGAATCACTAAAATACTTACTATTAATCCAGTGGTTTTATCGCTATCTGTTCCCCAGGCAATTTCTTCCTCCCCAAAATAAACAGCCACTAACATAATAGTTTGTACTGCCATACTAAAAACAAAAAAGGCTACTAAATATCGTTTTAATCTTAGGTTTTCTTTTAACTCACTCCAAACAATTCGCAATTCTTTTAAACCATTAAAGACAACGTCTTTAGTTACTTTATGACCAGAAGAAACTCCTTTTGGTAAAATATAAAAGGTATATTGACTAAATAAAACCCACCATAAGCCAACTGTGATAAAAGAGTAACGCATCATTTGCATTTTCTCTTCTCCGGTATCTTGAGTCATAACCATTGCTAAATTGATTATTAATAATAAGACACTACCAATGTAACCAAAACTAAATCCTTTGGCACTAATGCTATCTTGCTGTTCTGGATACGCGATATCTGGTAAATAGGAATTGTAGAAAACCAAGCTTCCCCAATACCCTATTAATCCCATAAAATAAAACAACAAACTGAGATGTATATTTTCTAAACTAAACCAATATAAACCGATACAACCAAATCCTCCTAAATAACAAAAGAACTTCATAAAATTCTTCTTATTACCTACATAATCGGCAATACCAGACAGAATTGGCGACGTGAAAGTTACTACCAAAAAAGTAAAAGCAGTCACGTACGTAATTAACGCCGTGCTCTTAAAATCCATACTAAAAGCATGTACCGTTTTTATTTCGCTAAGAAATAATGCAGAATAGAATATAGGAAATATAGAAGAAGCAATGGTAAGTGTGTACACAGAGTTTGCCCAATCGTAAAAAGCCCAGGCATTTAGAAGTTTTTTACTTCCTTTTTCAAGTTTGTTCATAGATTATTTTTGGTCAAAATAACCTCAAATTAATGAGATTCCAATTTTCAATGGAATTATTTAAAGTTTAAAATTTTATTAATAGTCTTTAAATAAAAAAGCTGCCCTTTTTTTTGGAGCAGCTTCTAAAGTAAACAAATATTTTTAATTAGTAATTAAAATTACTAATTGGTCTAAAAGAAGACACGCCAAACTTTTTAGCTTCTGCTATAGCTTGAGGTGCTAATGCTTTTAAATTTTCAATTCTACTATCGTTAGATGGATGCGTGCTTAACATTTCTGGTGGCGCTTCTCCTCCACTGTTTTCTTTCATTCTTACCCATAAATTAGATGCTTCTGTAGGGTTATAACCTGCAATTCCCATAAGGTATAAACCAATTTTATCTGCCTCTGTTTCATGACTTCTACTAAAAGGTAACATAACCCCAACTTCCGAACCAATACCGTAATACTGGTTAAAGGTATTTCTATCTTGATCGTTTTGTATCGCTATATTTCCTGCTATTGCCACACCTTGTTGTATGTATGCCGCACTCATACGTTGTTGTCCGTGATTTGCTAGTGCATGAGCTACCTCATGACCCATTATTGCCGCAACTCCAGTTTCGCTTTGCGCAATAGGTAAGATTCCTGTATAGAAAACAATCTTTCCTCCTGGCATACACCAAGCATTTACTGTTGGATCGTCTATTAAATTATATTCCCATTTGTAATCTGCCAAATAACCTTGATGTCCATTTGCATTTAACCAACGCTCTGCTGCAACAGCAATACGTTGACCTACTCTAGTAATCATATCTGCTCTGGCAGTACCTGTTTCTACATTACTTTCTGATAACACCTGATTATATTGCGCAAATGCTGTTGGAAATAATTGAGAATTTGGTACTAATGCCATTGTAGATTTCCCGGTAAAAGGATTCGTTGCACAAGAAAGAAAAAGTGCAATGGTACTACAGGCAATTATTATGTTTTTAAATTTCATTTAGGTACATGTTTTAATTAATCTTGATAAAGTTAATGAAAGTTAACCAATAACTAATTTTATACATAGTAATATACGGCAAAATATTCTATAAAGTGTCACTATTTACCGATAATGTGTATTTCTGTGAATTCTTTATCTACCGAAATAGATTGCGTTTCTAGATTCACACATTCTAAATCTATTTCTACATTGTCTATTTGTACCGATGTAATTTGAAAAGGTAAATTATGTAATACTAGATTAAACGTACTATAATCTGCATTAAAATCTCCTCGTTTATGTTGTTGAAGAATTAATTCTTCCTTTTTACCAGTTACTTTAAAAGTACGTAAACTAAATCTTCCTTTCTTATAGTCATAACCATCATGTGCGTCATCATATAATTTTGAAGATTCCTTACCTTCTTTATAGTAAATATCTAATGTGATTTCATCAAACTTCTTTTCATCTACATATTGTTGTATTGGGTATTTCGGAATTACAGCGCCTTCTTTTATAAACATTGGCATACTATCTAATTCTGCATCTACCCAAACTTCTCTTCCTCCTTCAATTACTTCGTCTGTCCAGAAATTGTACCATTTCCCTTTAGGGACATACATTCTTCTCCCTTTACCATTTGCTTCCAAAATTGGGCAAACTAAAATTTGTTCTCCATACACAAACTCATCACTTCTATAATGTGTAGCGGTATCTTCCTGATCATATAAAACTAAAGATTTTAAGATAGGTGTTCCATCGTTTATATATTTCCAAAAAGCGGTATATAAATAAGGTAATAATTGGTATCTAATTTCAATAAACTTTCTTACAATATCGGTTATTTCTTCTCCAAAAACCCAAGGTTCTTGATCTCCATGATCTCCCGAAGAATGCACTCTACAAAAGGCATGAAAAACACCTAATTGAATCCATCTTGCAAATAATTCTCCTTGTGGTTGTTCTGCAAAACCTCCAATATCACTTCCTGCGAAAGAAAATCCAGACATTGCCATTCGCTGCGCTTGGTTATTAGCAATTGCTAAATGTTCCCAAGTTGCCACATTATCTCCCATCCATGTAGAAGTATATCTTTGTGCGCCAGAATATGCAGATCTTGTAATTACAAAAGGTCTTTTTGGATACGCGTATTTCTTTAAACCATGATAGGTTGCTCGCGCCATTTGTGTACCATAAATATTATGTGCTTTTCTATGCGAACAAGGATTTCCATCATAATCATGACGAACATCATTTGGAAAAGTTTTATTAGGAACGTCCATTACAGCTGGTTCGTTCATATCATTCCACACGCCTTTAACTCCAATATCTTCTATTAATTCTTGAAATAAACCAGACCACCATTCTCGCACTTCTGGTTTTGTGTAATCTGGAAAATAACATTCTCCAGGCCAAACTTTACCTTTCATATAAGGTCCATCGGCACGTTTACAGAAATAATCTTTATCTAATCCTTCTTTAAAAACAGCGTAATCTAAATCTATTTTAATTCCTGGATCTATAATTACCACGGTTTTAAAACCGTCTTCTTCTAATTCTTTCACCATTCTTTTTGGATCTGGAAAGAGTTTTTTATCCCAAGTAAAACAACGAAAACCATCCATATAATCGATATCCAAATAGATAGCATCACAAGGAATTTTTAAATCTCTAAAAGTCTTGGTTACTTCTTTTACATTCGCTTCTGGATAATACGACCATTTACATTGGTGAAAACCTAATGCCCATAAAGGAGGTAACGTATGTGGTTTACCTGTTAAATCGGTATAATTTTTAACAACATCTTCCATTTGCGGACCATAAATGAAATAATAATTCATTTCTCCACCTTGTGCCCAAAAACTGGTTACATTTCTTCTTTCATGTGCGAAATCGAAATGCGTTTTAAAGGTATTATCAAAGAAAATACCATAGGATTTATTGTCTTGTATTGCAGTATAAAAAGGAATTGCTTTGTAAATCGGATCGGTGTTTTTACCAAAAGCATAAGAATCTGTTGCCCAATTTTCGAAACGTTTTCCTTTTAGATTTACATCTACAGGTTTATCTCCTAAACCATAAAAACTTTCTGCTTTCTGACAAGTTTTACTCATTTTTACAATATCGCCACCATATTCATAACTCTCTTCCCAATGGAAACCAATTTCATCTTGATTAATTAGTTTGTTATCTACAGCATCAAATAAAGCAACCTGAAGCCCTAATTTCTCCACCTTACAGATTAACTTAGAAGTAGTAATGATATAATGCGTATCGTTTTCTGAAACATCTAAAAAACTATATCCTCTACTAGCATGAATAGTAACTCCATAAGAAAAATCATTTTCAAATTTTCCTGTTGTACTATATCTAAAACGGATAACACTATCTCTAACAACGGTTATTTGAAGTACAACTCCGTTTTTTGTCGAAAAATGTAACGTGTCCACATCTTTCTTATATTTTATTATTTCTGAAGGAAATAGATTTCCTTTTTGTTCTAATTCTGTATTTACAATCATTCTGCAATCTTTTAAATAGTATGTAAAAAAAAGCAAAAAAACGATGTAAAAAAAACTATCTTAATAGTTCTTATTACTAATTATTAACTACATCGTTTTAGTGTGCTAATTTTACTGAATTTATAAAAAAAAAGCATTAAAATAAGATATTTATTTTATTGATATTTAAATGCTAACATGGTTAAAGGGGGAATATTAAGGACTACAGAATTTTTTCTAAACTGCCAGCTTTTAGCCTCAGAAATTAGTGTCTTATTTTTAAAATCACCAGTACCAAAATAGTCCTTTTCATTACTGTTAAAAACCTCTTTTAATTTTCCTTTTTTAGGAAGACCTATACGATAACCTTCTCTAGGAACCGGCGTCATATTACAGGCAATAATTAAGTTGTCTTTTGGCTTGTTTCCTTTTCTTATAAATACTAAAACGGAGTTTTCAGCATCGTTATAATCGATCCATTCAAAACCTTCTTGTACAAATTGCTTTTCGTGTAACGCGGGTTCGGTTTTGTATAAAGTATTTAAATCTTTTATAAGTTTTTGAACTCCTTTATGTGGTTTGTATTGTAGTAAATGCCAATCTAAACTTTTCTGAAAATTCCACTCTTCACTTTGTCCGAATTCTGCTCCTTGAAATAATAATTTTGTTCCAGGATGTGTAAACATATAACTGTATAGCAAACGCAAATTGGCAAATTTCTGCCATTCGTCTCCAGGCATTCTATTTAAAATCGATTTTTTACCATACACCACTTCGTCATGACTTAGCGGCAACATAAAGTTTTCTGTAAACGCATAGGTCATACTAAAGGTTAAATCATTTTGGTGGTGTTTTCTATACACGGGTTCTTTTGAAAAATACTGAAGCGTATCGTGCATCCAACCCATCATCCATTTCATACCAAATCCTAAACCACCTAAAAATACGGGTTTAGAAACTCCTGGAAAAGAAGTAGATTCTTCAGCTATGGCTTGTACATCTGGAAATGTGCCGTAAATAGCTTGGTTTAATTCTTCCATAAAAGCGATCGCTTCCAGGTTTTCTCTTCCTCCATGAATGTTTGGTTCCCATTGACCTTCCTCTCTAGAATAATCTAAAAATAGCATAGATGCTACTGCATCCACTCGCAATCCGTCAGCATGATATTGATCTAGCCAAAACAATGCATTACTGATTAAAAAAGACTTTACTTCGTTTCGTCCATAATTAAAAATTAAACTTTTCCAATCTTGATGATAGCCTCGGCGTTTATCTGGATGTTCGTATAAACAAGAACCATCGAAAAAACCAAGTCCGTGTGCATCTTCTGGAAAATGTGACGGCACCCAATCTAATAAAATTCCGATATCATTTTGGTGTAGTTTGTCTACTAAAAGTTTAAATTCTTCCGGATACCCAAATCGCGAAGTTGGTGCAAAATATCCTGTTACTTGATATCCCCAACTTGGATCGTAAGGAAACTCCATAATAGGCATTAACTCTACGTGTGTAAAGTTCATTTCTTTCACATAATCTACTAATTGATCTGCTAGTTCCACATAGGATAGAAAACGATTTTCTTCTATTTGTTGTTTCCAAGAACCTAAGTGTACTTCATATACTGAAAAAGGAGCGTCTAATGCATTTTTCTTTTTTCGAGATTTCATCCATTTGGAATCTTTCCAACCATACTCATCTTCCCAAACAATAGAAGCTGTTTTAGGATTATGTTCAAAACGTCGCGCATACGGATCTGCTTTTTCTGTTTTTATACCATTATTATGACTTTCAATTTTATATTTATAGGTTGTTCCTTTTCCGACACTTGGTATAAATCCTTCCCAAATACCACTTTCGTCCCAACGTACATTTAATAAATGTTCTCCTTCTTTCCAAAAATTAAAATCGCCAATTACAGAAACCTGTTTCGCGCTTGGCGCCCAAACAGAAAAATATGTTCCTTCTACACCATCTACGGTAGTGATATGCGATCCAAATTTTTCATAAAGCTTGTAATGTTTACCAGATTTAAATAAACTAATATCGAAATCTGTGAATAAGCTATGCGCTATTACTTTAGACATATATTGTATTTTGGGTATGCGTTTAAATTATAGATTCTACTACTTAATGATTGTTCCTTTTGGAATTGTTGCGCCTTTTTTAATAACTACAATCCCATCTTTAATAAGGTACGTATCTGTTTCCACATCTTTTAAATGCATGCCTCCTTCAATTTTAACATCGTCACCAATTCTACAGTTCTTATCTATTATACAATTGTTTATGTAGCATCTATCTCCAATTCCTAAAAGGTTTTCAATTTTATTGGTTTCAATTGTTTTTAAAGATTCATAAGAATCATTACCCATCATATAGGTATTAAAGATAACCGATTCTTTACCTATTCTAGAACGAATACCAATGACGCTTCTTTCAATTTTAGCGGCATGAATAATACAACCATCAGAAATTACCGTTTTATTTAAAAGCGTTCCTGAAATTTTAGAAGTAGGAAGTATTCTTGCTCTTGTATATACCCTATCGTCGGAGTATAAATTAAACTTAGGAATATCATCAGTTAAGCCTAGATTGGCATCAAAGAAAGATTCTATGGTTCCAATATCTGTCCAATATCCTTCATATTGATAACTCACTGTTTTATGCTCATGAATAGATTGTGGAATAATTTCTTTACCAAAATCATTGGTATCTGGATTTTCCATTAGTTTCACCAAAAGGTCTCTATTAAAGATATAAATTCCCATAGAGGCTAAATAATTTCTGCCCTCCGCTTTCATTTCATCACTTACATCTGAAGTCCAATCTGGTAATAAATCTGCATCTGGTTTTTCAATAAACGACGTAATTGTATTTTCGTCATCTGTTTTTAAAATACCAAAACCAGTAGCTTCTTTTGCTGTAACAGGATAGGTTGCAATGGTAATTTCGGCATTACTTGCTTCATGCTTATCTATCATATCCTGCAAATCCATATTATACAATTGGTCGCCAGAAAGGATTAAAGCATATTTAAAATCATTACTTAAAAAATGATGCATGCTCTGTCTTACAGCATCTGCTGTACCTTGAAACCATTTATCGCTTTGCATAGTTTGCTCTGCAGCCAAAACATCTACAAAAGCTGAACTAAAAAAACTAAAATGATATGTATTTTTAATATGTTTATTTAAGGAAGCTGAATTAAACTGCGTTAAAACATATATTCTTTTAATATCAGAATTAATACAATTTGAAATAGGAATATCTACCAACCTATATTTTCCAGCTATTGGAACAGCAGGTTTTGATCTAGCTTGTGTTAATGGGTACAGTCTAGATCCTTGTCCTCCTCCTAAAATAATAGATAGCACTTTATCATTAATCATAATTGTTTAGTTTATAGATTTATATAGTTTAATATATTCTGAAGCTGATACATCCCAAGAATGATCTATCTTCATAATGTTTGTTCTTATTTTTTTAAATTTTTCTTGGTCTTTATATAGTGTAATTCCTCTTTGTATGGCATGCTCTATTTCTGCAACAGTTACTTCATTATGGCAAATACCAAATCCGTTTTCCTTTTCAATATCTACAATGGTATCTTTTAATCCGCCAGTACTTCTCACTATAGGAATGGTTCCGTAACGCAAAGAATACATTTGATTTAAACCACATGGTTCTACTCTAGAAGGCATTAACAAAAAGTCTGCGCCTCCATAAATGATATGCGATAGTTTTTCATCATAGCCTATAAAAGCATCATAATTCCCTTGATGTGCTTCTTTTAGTGCATTTAACTGTGCTTCTACCTCTTTATTACCAGACCCTAAAAGTAGGATCGAGCAATTGTTTTCTTTTAAAATATTCTGAAAAACTTCAGGCAGTAAATCTGATCCTTTTTCATAAACCAATCTACCTATAAATGCAAATAATGGTTTTGCAGGATCTAAATTAAAAGTTTCACATAGCCACTTTTTATTTTTTTCTCTTCCTAAATTTACATTTTTTTCTGAAAAATTAGAAATTAAATACGTGTCTTTTTCCGGATTCCAAACTGCAGTATCTATGCCGTTTAAAATACCAACACATTTTTGACTTTCGGCTTTTAGCAAATCTTGCAAACCATTAGCTTCTAGTTTTAATTCTTCCATATAACTTGGCGAAACGGTTGTTACTCTCCAAGCGCATTTTATGGAAGCAGCTAAAGGATTAATTTGATTATTCCAATCTAAAAGTCCTGCTTTTCCCATATTAAACTCAGGAATAAAACCTAGCTTATCATAACCAAATTCACCTTGATATTGTGCATTATGAATGGTTGTAATTACAGGGATCTTATTTAAACTTTCATATTTATAACTTTCTTGTAACATAAAAGGAATAAGTCCAGTATGGTGATCGTGACAATGAATAATATTCGGTTTGGTAGATACTGTAAGTAGCCAGTCTAATGCTGCTATTTGAAATGCTAAAAAACGATCGGTATCATCATAAGAATACACATAATCTTTAAAAAGTAAAGACTTAATATCTACAAAATAAACATCAAATTCTAAAGGACTATTTTCCAGTTCTAAAATACTAAAAGGATGCATTGTTTTACCAAGTGCAACTTCCGATTGATACAAAGTAGAAAACGTATGCTCTTGTGTAAATTTAGTATCATAAAGAGGCATAATTACACTACTCTTTAAACCAAGTGCATTTTGATATTTTGGTAAAGCACCAACAACATCTGCTAATCCTCCTACTTTAGCTATTGGGTAACATTCTGCACTAATATGTGTTATATTCATCAAGTGATTTTCATTAATACTTTCCTAAATTAATAAATAATTATGAAAAGGTTCGTTATATTATCAATTAGTTAATGTAAATATTAAACTACACCGATTTCGTAATGAAAATATATTTATTCCGACAGAATAAAGAATCCAAATGAACAATTTATCCTATGAAAAAGTTTTTATTAGTTAGTATTATCAGCCTTTTATTTAGTTGCAATTCTTCCGCTCAAAAAAGCAAAGCAGAAAACAAGACACAATACCCTGTTACCAAGACAGATACCGAATGGAAAAAGGAACTTAGCCCAGAACAATATTATGTTTTACGCGAAGCAGGAACCGAACGTCCTTTCTCTAGCGACTTGAATAAAAACGAAACCAAAGGAATTTACCATTGTGCTGCATGTAATATTGCATTATTTAAAAGCGAACATAAGTTTGACTCTGGAACTGGTTGGCCAAGTTTTGATAGAACCATTGAAGGTAATGTTGCTTTTGGATCAGACAACAAATTAGGGTATTCTAGAGACGAAGAGCATTGCGCAAATTGTGGTGGTCACTTAGGTCATGTATTTAATGACGGTCCGAGAAAAACAACAGGAAAACGTCATTGCATAAATGGTGTTGCTTTAAAATTTGTTCCTGCGGAATAATTAAAACCATAAATAACGAGATAAATTCTAACGATACTAATATCTAGTTGGATACATTCTGAAATGTTATTTTTATAGAATAAATTCAGAATATATGGAAACTTCGTATTTATCAAGCGTTATTAAACAATTTGAATATTACAAATCTCTAGGTGATAAAACCATAAGCCAGCTTTCTTTTGAAGAATTACAGTGGCAACCTAACGAAGCATCCAACAGTGTTTCTATTATAGGAAAGCATCTTGTGGGAAATATGCTGTCTCGTTGGACCAACTTTTTAACCGAAGATGGCGAAAAAGAATGGCGAAATCGCGATGCCGAATTTATAGTGACTTACGCTACTAAAGAAGCACTCATTGCCTCTTGGGAAACCGGATGGACTTGTCTATTTCACGCTATTACTCCTTTAAAGGAAGAAGATTTAGAACGTATTATTTACATACGAAACCAAGGACATACGGTTACAGAAGCGATTAACAGACAACTAGCACACTATTCCTATCACATAGGACAAATGGTTTTTATAGGAAAACTTTTAAAAGGAACCGATTGGCAATCTTTATCTATTTCTAAAGGAAATTCTGCTACCTACAATCAAGAAAAATTTGCTAAAGAAAAAGGAAAAAGACATTTTACCGACGATTTATAAACGATTCTGGATCTCGCTTGAGGGATAGAAACGGCATCCTTTTGTTTTTTTTAACAAAAGATATAGTGTATAGCCCGACCTTTAGGGCACGCCCAAATAAAAATGAAACATCAATTTATTATTTCGGCTTTGTTTTGTAAATTCGTAACTTCAAAAATCGACTAAAAAATACACTATGAGTAAATACGATATAATTGTACTTGGAAGTGGTCCTGGAGGCTACGTAGCAGCTATTAGAGCTTCTCAATTAGGTTTGAAAACAGCTATTATTGAAAAAGAAAGCCTTGGTGGTATCTGCCTAAATTGGGGATGTATTCCTACTAAAGCCTTATTAAAATCTGCCCAAGTTTTTGAATATTTAAAACATGCAGACGATTATGGTCTTTCTGTAAAAGGTTATGATAAAGATTTTAATGCAGTTGTAAAACGTAGTCGTGGTGTTGCTGAAGGCATGAGTAACGGCGTTAAGTTTTTAATGAAAAAAAATAAAATTGATGTTATTGAAGGTTTTGGGAAACTAAAAACTGGAAAGAAAGTAGATGTTGACGGAAAAGAATATAGTGCAGATCATATTATTATTGCAACTGGAGCACGTTCTAGAGAATTACCAAGTTTACCTCAAGATGGTAAAAAAGTAATTGGTTATAGAGAAGCAATGGTTTTACCAGAACAACCAAAGAAAATGATTGTTGTTGGGTCTGGAGCAATTGGTGTAGAGTTTGCATATTTCTATAACGCTTTAGGTACAGATGTAACTATTGTAGAGTATTTAGATAGAATTGTACCTGTGGAAGATGAAGAAGTTTCTAAGCAATTAGAACGTAGCTTTAAGAAAAGTGGTATAAAAATTATGACTTCTGCTGAAGTAACCAGTGTAGATACTTCTGGAAAAGGGGTAAAAGCAACAGTTAAAACTAAAAAAGGAGAAGAAATATTAGAAGCAGATATTGTATTATCTGCCGTTGGTATTAAATCTAACATAGAAAATATTGGTTTAGAAGACGTTGGAATTGCTGTAGATAGAGATAAAGTTTTAGTAAACGATTTCTACCAAACAAACATTCCTGGTTATTATGCTATTGGAGATATTACTCCTGGTCAAGCTTTAGCACACGTAGCTTCTGCAGAAGCTATTTTATGTGTGGAGAAAATTGCTGGACAAAATGTAGAAGCATTAGATTACGGAAACGTTCCTGGTTGTACATATTGTACTCCAGAAATTGCATCTGTTGGTTTAACAGAACAACAAGCAAAAGATAAAGGTATCGATATTAAAGTTGGTAAATTTCCTTTTTCTGCTTCTGGTAAAGCAAGTGCTTCTGGAGCAAAAGATGGTTTTGTAAAAGTTATTTTTGATGCTAAATATGGCGAATGGTTAGGTTGCCATATGATTGGAGCTGGAGTAACCGATATGATTGCTGAAGCTGTTTTAGGAAGAAAACTAGAAACAACAGGTCATGAAGTATTAAAAACGATACATCCACACCCAACAATGAGTGAAGCGGTTATGGAAGCTGTAGCTGCTGCTTATGGTGAAGTGATTCATTTATAAAAAGAGAATAGACCGTTTGCATTGCAAACTGTTAGATACTAGAATATAGAATAAAAAAATCCCAGAAAATTTCTGGGATTTTTTTATTTATTTAATCTTGACTCTATAAATTATAGCAACGAATACTCTTTTATCTATCCGAAAAACGGTCTTTTAAATAAAACTCTGAATAGCCAATTCATAACTCTGCAATCCGAAGCCTAGAATAACGCCTTTTGCATTTGGTGAAATATAAGAAGTATGTCTAAATTCTTCACGAGAAAAGGTATTAGAAATATGTACTTCTACCACTGGCGTTTTTATTGCGTTTATAGCATCGCCAATTGCCACAGAAGTATGTGTGTAAGCAGCTGCATTTAATATGATACCATCATAGCTAAAACCAACTTCTTGTATCTTATTAATAAGCTCTCCTTCTACATTAGACTGATAATAATCTATATCTACATTAGGATATTTTCCTTTTACTTCGTCTAAAAATTCGGTAAAAGATAAGCTTCCATAAATTTCTGGTTCTCGCGTTCCTAATAGATTTAAATTAGGTCCATTAATAATAATGAGTTTCTTCATAAAGTAAAGATATTAAAAAATAGGCATAAAAAAAGCCGAAGCAAATGCTTCGGCTTAAATAAAAATGTATTTAGCTTATAGATTATAAACAATACCAAAGTTGATGTTGCTAAAGTTTAATCCGAAGTTAAAGTTGTCTGTAGACTCAGCACCATCAAAATCAGCTTTCTCAGTAGAATATCCTAAGATACCAAAAGAAGCTTCGATAGCGAACTTGTCAGAAACGAAATAGCTAATTCCAGGAGCAAAACCTGCAGATACACCATCCGATTTTAAATCTGCTAATTTGTCATCAGAAGAAGTATAATCTACTCCTAATTCAGCAAATAAAGAAAATTGATTCGCTGGAGTCATGTAATATCTACCAAAAACACCACCTGCAAATTCATTTGCATCAACAGTATCTGTACCATCATTATCTCCTTTCCAAGAAGTATAACCTAATTTTACACCTACTGCGATGTTATCAGAAACAAAGTAACCTGCTTTTGGAGCAATTGTAAAAACATTAGATTTTACATCTCCTGTAGTTTCGTTACCAAAACCTACAGAACCAGACAAAAAGATATCACCTTGAGCAAATCCTCCTGTAGTGTTTGTTGTATCATCTTGTGCGTTTGCACTTGCAAATCCTAATACTGCGATTGCAGCTGTAAATAATAATTTTTTCATAATAGATTTATTTTTAAATTTGAGTCCGCTAATATATCACGTACTTTAAGATCTGCCAAGACAATTAATACTTTTTAACAATTTTATTAACAAAATAATAGTCATTTCGCTCATTGTCAATTATTTATAAATTATCCTTTAAAAAACAAATCATAACATAAATAAAAAGCCTATTTTACTGCTATGAAATGGCAACAAGCACTTTTAGATTATAAAATGTATTTGAAGATAGAACGAGGTTTATCCCAAAATTCTATCGATAATTACGCCTTAGATGTTAATAAGTTATTAACATACCTAGAAAATCATAAAATTCAGGAATCACCACTAAGTATTACTTCCGAAATTATTCAACAATTCATCTATGAAATAGCAAAAGAAGTGAATGCAAGATCACAATCTAGAATCATTTCTGGATTGCGAAGTTTTTTCAATTACTTAGTTTTTGAAGATTATATTAAGACAAATCCGTTAGAATTAATAGAATCCCCTAAGATTGGAAGAAAACTTCCTGATACGCTATCGGAAGAAGATATAAACGCACTAATAGACGCTATTGATTTAAGCAAACCTCAAGGGGAAAGAAATCGTGCCATATTAGAAACACTTTATAGTTGCGGATTACGAGTTAGTGAACTTGTTGGATTAAAAATTTCGGATTTATTTTTTGAAGAAGGCTTTATTAAAGTTACAGGAAAAGGAGATAAACAACGCTTTGTTCCTATTGTACCTGAAACACAGAAAATAATAAATATTTATAAAAATCAAGTCCGAGTTCACACACCAATCCAACCAGAATTTCAAGACATCTTATTTTTAAATAGAAGAGGAAAACAGCTTACAAGAGCTATGATTTTTACAATAATTAAACAATTGGCAGTAAAAATTGACTTAAATAAAAACATCTCACCACATACCTTTAGACATTCTTTCGCGACACACTTATTAGAAAATGGCGCAGATTTAAGAGCCATACAATTAATGTTAGGTCATGAAAGTATTACCACTACAGAAATTTATATGCATGTAGATAAAAGTCATTTAAAAGAAGTAATGAATACGTATCATCCTAGAAATTAGCGTTTTTAATCGATAAAAATTGGTTTTTAATCGGTGTTTTATTATATTTGAACTTACTTATGTAAGTAGTGACTGACTGAAATAATTTAAGAAAATCCCTAAAACTTTCTTTAAAGACGATATCTATGACTGCACTAAACCGGGGATTTACAAATAATAATGCTTTGAATATTCTAAACGATTCAAAGTGGAAGCTTGCTACTGAATATACAAATATTGGTGTTTGGGAATTTGATGCGGATTTAAATAGGATTTTCTTTTCTAACGAATCTAAAAAAATGATCGGCTTTGAAAATGTTGCTAACTTTGGCAATAATCCGCAGGACTGGAATGATAGAGTACATCCAGAGGATTCTGATAAATATTATAAAGACTTTCAAAATCATCTTAATGGATTAAATCCTATGTATGAGAATGAGCATAGAGTAAAATGTGCCAATGGAAATTACAAATGGATTCTAGATAGAGGAAAAATAGTTGAATATACCTTAGACGGTAAAGCAAAACGTATTATTGGTACACATACAGAAATAACCAATCAAAAAGAAGCAGAAAATAAAGTAATTGAAGCATTATATATTGCAACAGAACAAAACAATAAGTTAAAGAATTTTGCACATATAGTTACCCATAATCTAAAACAGCATGCTGGTAATTTTGAAAGCTTACTTGATTTTCATGATGAAGCAGAATCCCTAGATGAAAAAGAAGAATTGATGGTGCATTTAAAAACACTTTCCTCCTCTTTAACTAAAACCATAAATAATTTAAATCAAGTTGTATCTGTACAATCTAATAAGAACAAAAAAATAGAAAGAATATTTGTAGCCAAAGAGATTAACGTTGTTTTAAAAACATTAGATTTTGTTATACAAGAAAGTAAAGCAACAGTAAATAATAATGTAAATGAAAACTATTTTATAAACTATAATATCTCTTATTTTGAAAGTGTCATTCAAAACCTATTAACTAATGCCATTAAATACAAACACAAAGACAGGAATCCTGTAATTAATATTGATTATATTTCTAGAAAGGATGCAATTGATTTGATAATCTCGGATAATGGTATTGGAATTGATTTAGATAAATTTGGTAAAGATATTTTTGGTCTATATAAAACCTTTCATCATAATGAAGATGCCGAAGGAGTAGGTTTATATCTAATTAAAAATCAAATAGAATCTTTTGGTGCTAAAATTTCCGTAACAAGTAAAGTAAATATTGGAACTACTTTTACCATAACTATAGCTAATAAATAAAAAATTTCGTCTTCACGCACCTCCTTTTTATAATTTTTTTTTTGTAAAATTAATTGTAATAAAAACCATTTTATTTTATTAATTAACGCAAAACATGTATCTTGCCGTTTAATTAAGCACTTTATCGTGTTTCTTTTGTTTTTCAGAATATATAAACTAAGAATAAGTTGTAGTAGCTTATTTTTGTGCTCCCTAAAGCTAATTAAATACCTACAATGAACAACGCAAATAATTTAAGCCCTACAGTTTCTAATAAAACCGTTGACAGTTATGAGTTGGATATAAAAGAGCAAGTTTTAAAATTTGCTTTAGAAAATTCCAATATTGGTGCATGGGATTATGATGCTATCACACAAAACGTTTTCTACTCTAAAGAATCTAAAAATATTCTAGGTTTTGAAGATCATGAAATTGGAACTACGGCTAAAGAATGGAACGATCGTGTTCACCCTGAAGACAAAGAACATTATTTTCAAGACTTTCACAACCATCTTATTGGTATAAATACAGATTATGTAAACGAGCATCGCATTCAATGTAAAGATGGCTCCTACAAATGGATTTTAGATAGAGGTCGTGTTATTGAACGTGATATTTACGGGAAACCCACTCGCATTATAGGTACGCATACAGATATTAGTGAACGTAAAGAACAAGAAGAGAAAATATCTAGAAACCAAAACATTATAAAAGATCAAAATAAAAGACTTAAAAACTTTGCACTTATAGTAACTCATAATTTAAAATCACATACTGCAAATTTTGAAAGTTTATTAGGATTTCTTGATGACGCCAAAGATGAAGATGAAAAAAATGAGATCATTACGCATATAAAGACAGTGAATAACTCGCTAACAGAAACCATTAGCAACTTAAATAAAATTGTTACTACACAGGCTTCTAGAGACCAAGATATACAAACCATTAACATACATAATTATGTAGTTAATACGATTAATCTTTTAGAAGTAGAATTAAAAGCAAACAAAAGCATTGTTAATATTAATCTAGATAAAGATTTACATTTACAATATAATCCAGCTTACTTTGAAAGTATTATACAAAACCTGCTTTCTAACACCATTAAATATAGACATCCTGACAGAACACCTGTTGTAAATATTAATTCTGAAGTTACTCCAGAACATATCATACTTAAGATTAGTGATAATGGCTTAGGAATTGATTTAGATAAATACGGAGACGATATCTTTGAATTATATAGAACTTTTCACAATAACAAAAATGCAGAAGGTGTTGGTCTCTATTTAACAAAAGATCAAATTGAAGCCTTTGATGGCACTATAGAATTGGAAAGCACGGTAAATGTAGGTACAACATTTACCATAAAGTTTCCAAACAAAAAAAGTCTAGCTAATTAGCTAGACTTTTTTTGTACTTAAATATTACATTTACTACTTCGCTATATTTACAGCTCTAGTTTCACGTATAACAGTAACCTTTACTTGACCAGGGTACGTCATATCTGTTTGTATTTTTTGTGATATATTAAACGATAAGTCCGCTGCATTTTGATCGGATACTTTTTCACTTTCTACAATTACTCTTAGTTCTCTTCCCGCTTGAATAGCATATGCTTTCTTCACACCTTGAAAACCAAAGGCAATATCTTCTAAATCTTTTAAACGTTGTATATAACTATCTAATACTTGTCTTCTAGCTCCTGGTCTTGCACCTGAAATAGCATCACATACTTGTATGATTGGAGAAAGTAATGAAGTCATTTCAATTTCATCGTGATGCGCACCAATAGCATTACAAACGTCGTCTTTCTCTCCAAATTTCTCTGCCCATTGCATACCAAGAATAGCGTGTGGTGTTTCCATATCTGCTTCCGCATCTGGCACTTTACCTATATCATGTAATAATCCGGCACGTTTTGCCAGTTTTGGGTTTAAACCTAACTCTGCTGCCATTACACCACAAAGTTTAGCAACTTCACGCGAGTGTTGTAGTAAGTTTTGTCCGTAAGAAGAACGATATTTCATTCTACCTACCATTTTAATTAGCTCAGGATGCAAATTATGAATACCTAAATCGATAACCGTACGTTTACCAACTTCAATAATTTCTTGCTCTATTTGTTTTTGAGTTTTCTTAACAACTTCTTCAATTCTTGCAGGATGAATACGTCCGTCTGTAACTAGTTTGTGTAAAGATAAACGAGCTACTTCACGTCTTACAGAATCAAAACAAGATAAAATAATAGCTTCTGGAGTATCATCTACAATGATCTCTACTCCTGTTGCTGCTTCAATAGCACGAATATTTCTTCCTTCACGACCAATGATACGTCCTTTCACGTCATCAGACTCTATATTAAATACAGATACACAGTTATCTACTGCTTCTTCTGTTCCAATACGTTGAATGGTATTAATAATAACTTTCTTAGCTTCTTGCTGTGCAGTCATTTTAGCTTCTTCAAGGGTGCTTTGAATAAATGCCATGGCATCATTTTTAGCTTCTCCTTTTAAAGATTCTACAAGTTGTTCTTTTGCTTCCTCTGCAGAAAGACTGGAAATAACCTCTAATTGTTGTACTTGACTTTTATGTAATCGATCAACTTCTTCTTGCTTTTTCTCAATAATATCAAGTCTATGGTTATAGTCTTTTATTTTAGCTTCTGCTTCCGAATTGGATTTTTTACTTTTAGAAAGTTCACTAGAAATTTGTGATTCTTTATCGCGAATACGTTTTTCGGTTTCGGCCATTTTCTTATCGCGAGATAAGATTACTTTTTCATGTTCCGCTTTTAATTCAATAAACTTTTCTTTTGCTTGAAGGATTTTATCTTTTTTAATAGACTCTCCTTCGCTATTTGCTTCTTTAAGAATGGAAGCAGCAGATTTTTTAGCGCTTTTAATTAATTTTGATGCATTACTTTTCTCTAATGCTTTAGCTATAATGTATCCTATAATTACGCCGATTACAACGCCTATTATTGCTAATACAATTGGGTTTTCCATGTTTAGTTAATTAGTATTTATTATATAAAAAAGCCCACATCAATTTATGGTTTTGTATAAACTCCTTAAAAACAAGTTTAGGGCTAACAAACTGATCAAGTATCTACTCGAGGTAGCTCGCTTTTACAGCTTCAACTCACCCTTTTTAAAGAATTAACGTTGAGTTTATCAAAAAAAATAATTAATGCAGGCAGTAACCTTTATTTTATTTAAAGAACGTATTATAAATTTAAATGCTCCTGTAACAATTCGTTCAAAGCATTAAGCTTATCTTCTACATGTTCGTTAACATTGTCTTTATCTATAGATTTTTGTTCTGTTTGCGATGCAAATTGTAAAGCACACATTGCTAATACATCTTGTTTATCCCTTACAGAATAACTTTGCTCAAATTGGGTAATCATAGCTTCAATTTTCTTGGCTGCTTTTCTCAAACCTTCTTCCTGATTAGGACTGATGGTTAACGGATATACTCTATTAGCTATAGATAGCTTGATTTTAAGCTGTTCTGCCATTTAACTATGTAGTATTATTCAGAGAGTTGTGCAATACAATGATCTATCTCCCTAATTAATGCATTTATTTTAAGCTTCGTTTCTCTTTTATTATTATCACTGCCAAGCAAAGAATTTGCCATTTTGAGTGCTTCATATTTTTCTTGCCAAACAACAATGTGCTGTTTTTCTTGTAGAAGCTCTTGATTAGATGCCTGTAAATCTTCCTCTAGTTTTATATTAGCTTGTTTTAAAACTTCTTGTTTTTGCAACACTTTGCTAATTTTATTTTCTAAAGCATCTACAATATCTTCAATATGACTCATTTACAAATTCAATACTTATCTCACAAAGTTAACATACCTAACGCAAATTAGCAATTGTTTTTTATAATTAAATTAAAAAATATTTAAATGCACTAAATATCAATACAATGGCGTTGTATTTGAGATAATCCTTGCTTTAAAAAATTCATTTGTATATCTTTATAGAAAATTTTCTATAAATATTTTAATGATTATTTAGTAACTTTTTGGTTATGCTCACTTCAATTTAATATTTTAGCTTTATAAATTAATATATGAGAATTCTAGTTATTTTATTTCTACTTTTTACTTCTTTAGGGAATGCGCAAAACATATACCCTACAGATTATTTTAGTTCTCCTTTAGATATTACTTTGGTTGCTGCCGGTACTTTTGGTGAACTAAGATCGAATCACTTTCACTCTGGAATGGATTTAAAAACGCAACAGCGTCAAGGTTTAAATGTATACGGTACCGCAGATGGCTATGTAAGCAGAATTAAAGTTTCTCATTTTGGTTACGGAAAAGCCTTATACATTACACATCCAAATGGATACACTACCGTTTATGGGCATTTGCAGAGTTTTTCCAAAGAAATTGAAGCCTATGTGAAAAAACACCAATACGAAGAAGAATCCTTTGAAATTCAACTTTTTCCAAATTCGGAAGAACTTCTAGTAGAAAAAGGACAAATTGTTGCTTATTCTGGCAACACAGGCGGTTCTGGTGGTCCACATTTACATTACGAAATAAGAGATAATGAAGAACGACCTATAAATCCGTTACTTTTCGGATTAGATATAAAAGACAGTACGAAACCAATTATTACTGAAGTATACGCCTATCCAATTGGTCCAGATGCACATGTAAACAAATCTAAAATAAAACAAAAACTTCGTTTAATAGATAATAAAGACGGCTCCTATTCTGTGGAAAACCTGGAAGCATACGGTAAAATAGGATTTGCAATTGCAACCATAGATAGACAGGATTTAGCCGCAAACAAAAACGGTGTATATAATATTCAAACTAGGTATAATGGCGATTTGTGCTTTGAGTTAGATTTTAAGCGTTTTTCATTTAGCGAAACCAAACATTTAAATCGATTAATCGATTATGATCTTTATAAAACCAAGAAACAACGACTTCAAAAGTTGTTTATAGAGGCAAATAATCCGTTAAGCATGTACAATAATAATTCAAATGATGGTTATATTGAGGTAGAAGACAGTACTTCGTCTGTATATAAAGTGCGTGTTTCCGATATTGAAAACAACGATGCTTGGCTTCAAATTAATATTAAAGGATTAAAATCTAATGACATTTTACCCCTAGAAGATAACACTACTCCACATTATATTTATCAAAGTCAAGATGAAGTGTTAAGCGAAGGTCGCGTAAAAGTAAATATTCCAAGTAATACTTTTTACGATGACTTTTTTATAGATTTTAAAGTAGAAAAAGATACATTAACACTGCATAAAGATGTAATTCCTGCTAAAAGATATTTTGATATTAGTTATGACTTAAGTGGTTATAAAACCGAAGATGCGAACAAAGTTTATATTGCAAGATTGGTTGGGTGGAATGATTATCCCTTATACTCTAACACTAAACGAAAAGGAAGCGTTTTAACTACGAGTACAAAAACATTAGGTAAATATGCTTTGGCTACAGATACCATTGCTCCTACTATAACTCCTAAAAACTTTTCTAAAGGAAAATGGCTAAGCAAGTACAGATTCCTGAAAATAAAAATCGAAGATAAAGGTTCTGGAATATCTAATTACAGAGCAACTTTAAATGGAAAATGGATTTTAACGGAGTATGATTATAAAACAAAAACGTTAACTTACGACTTTAATGATGCCGTTTCCACAGAAACTAAAAATAATTTAAAGCTAATTGTTACAGATAATGTTGGAAATAATTCTACATTTGAAACTATGTTTTACCGAAAATAAAAACGAACTATCTTGAATACGAAATTTCAATTCCTTACTTCCCTCTTTATTCTTTTACCTTTTTTCATGTTTGCTCAAACAGGAACATTAAGAGGTGTCATTCTAGACGAATTTAATAATCCTGTAGACAACGTAAATATTAAAATTGACGATACAGGAACCACAACGAATGCCAATGGTTTTTATATTTTAAAAATTCCTGCAAACCAAGATGTAACGGTAACCTTTACACATCTTTCATTAAAAAAGACAGTGGTTACCTTTAATTTAAAAAATGGAGAGGAACTAGAGTTCAATCCGGTGATGCAAACCAATGTAGAGCAAATTGCTACTGTTGTTATTTCTGGAAGAAAAAGAAAAGATGTAGAAGGTGTGATCACCCTAAAACCTGCAACTATTAGAAAAATTCCTGGCGCTAATCCTGGAGTAGAAAACTTATTAAAAACACTTCCTGGTGTAAATAGTAATAACGAGTTAAGTACGCAGTACTCGGTTCGTGGTGGTAATTATGATGAAAACCTAGTATATGTAAATGGTATTGAAGTGTACAGACCATTTTTAATTCGTTCAGGACAGCAAGAAGGTTTAAGTTTTGTAAATACTGATTTAGTACAGAATGTAGATTTCTCTGCTGGAGGATTTCAAGCAAAATATGGAGATAAACTTTCTTCCGTTTTAGATATTACCTATAGAAAACCAACCGAATTTGGTGTTGCAGCAGATTTAAGTTTACTTGGAGGAAGCCTTGCTATTGAAGCCACAAGTAATGATAATAAACTAACAGGAATTGTTGGTATTCGTTACAGAGATAACAGTTTATTAGTAAATGCAAAAGAAACAGAAACCAATTACGATCCTAAGTTTTTAGACGTGCAGTCTTTTGTTACGTATAATTTTACAGATAAATTTAGCCTAAGCTTTTTAGGAAACGCTTCTATTAACAAATATAACTACGAGCCACAAACAAGACAAACAAATTTTGGGACTTTAACAGATCCTATTGCTTTACTTGTTTTTTATGAAGGACAAGAAAAAGATGCTTACCAAACACTTTTTGGTGCTTTACAAGGAACCTATAAAGTAAACGACGATTTAAATTTAAGCTTAGTTGCTTCCACATACCATACTACAGAAGAAGAGTATTTTGATATTCTTGCGCAATACAGACTTGGGGAAGTAAACACCAATATTGGTGATGAAGATTTAGGGGAAGTCGAATTTAGCGAAGGAATTGGCGGACAATTAAATCATGGTAGAAATGATTTAGATGCACTTATTACAACGATAGAGCATAAAGGAGATTTTGAAATGAACGAGAATAACTTCGAATGGTCTATAAAATATACCAACGAAGATATTAGAGATCGTTTAGTAGAATGGGAAGTTATTGATTCGGCAGGATTTACTGTTAATCCACCAAATCTAGATAATTTTGATAACCAACCTTACCAACCAAACGAAGGTCCAATCACCGCATATCAAAATGTTAGAGCTAAAAACAATACTTCTATAGACAGAATTCAAGCCTATTTACAATGGAGCAGACGCTTTGATGTTGGCGATAGTAAACTTTGGGTTAATGCCGGAGCAAGAATGCATAATTGGAATGTACAAGGCGATGGTATTGAAAGTTCTTCACAAACCGTTTTTAGTCCGAGAGCACAAATAGCTATTAAACCTAATTGGAAAAAAGACATGCTTTTTAGATTTGGAACTGGTTTTTATTACCAACCTCCTTTTTACAGAGAATTACGTGATCAAAACGGAGAAGTACAACCAAATGTAAAAGCACAACAATCTATCCATTTTGTTTTAGGAAATGATTATAGTTTTAAAATGTGGGACAGACCATTTAAACTTACTAGCGAAGCGTATTACAAAAAGATAAACGATGTAAATCCGTATACAGTTGAAAACGTAAGAATACGTTACAGAGCCAACAATTCTGCCGAAGCATATGCCTACGGATTAGATTTAAGATTAAACGGCGAGTTTGTTGCTGGAACAGAATCTTGGTTTAGTTTTGGTTATTTAAAAACAGAAGAGAATATTGATGGTCGTGGCTATATTGCAAGACCAACAGACCAACGTTTAAAATTTGCAGCACTGTTTCAAGATTATGTACCAACAATGCCAAACTTAAAAATGTATTTAAACTTGGTGTATAATACCGGACTTCCTGGAGGTTCACCAAGTTATGCAGATCCTTATGTGTATCAAAATCGTTTACCAGATTATAAACGTGCAGATTTAGGCGTACAGTATGTAATTGTAGACGACAAAAAGCAGTTTGATTCTGGTTGGAAAAAACCATTTAAAGAACTTGCTTTAGGTGTTGAAATATTTAATATTTTCGATGTACAAAACTCTATTACAAATACTTGGGTTAGGGATGTATATAGCAAACGCCAATATGCAATACCAAACTACTTAACACCAAGAGTTTTCAATGTTAGATTAAATATGAAGTTTTAAAAAATTTAACATTTTTTTTTAATTTCGAATTAATAACAGTAGTAATTTTGCTATCATGAAACAAATGTTTAGAAATATAATGGCGTTAAGCCTGCTGCTTGCTTATAGTTTAAGCATGAGCATTTCTATGCAAAATTTTGTAATAGATGTTGTTTCAGATAGTAGTCAACAGCATCAGCTTACTCTTAATCATTCTGACGCTAAAACACCAGAGCTTTCTGCATTTCCAAATTTGGAACCTCTTGCAGATTTAGCAAATGGAACTGCTCCCGATTTTCAAACAGAAAAATTAAAATCGCATCTTACGCTTTTTAAATATGCTGAAAATCAAACCATAACAAAAGACAATCAGTATATTTTCAATAGTATACACATCCGTCCTGGTTTAACGATGGATGCACTACTCTACCCTTTTCACACTTTTTCATAAACATTATTTTTTTATTTACCCCAACAATTAATCGAACAAAACAGCATTAGTTGTCCTCTTATTATATCCTTGGTTTTTAGCCAAGACATTTAACATATACACAAATAAAAAAATAAAATTATGGAATCAACAAGCACCATCATCGGAGTTATAATTGTCCTTATAGTAATATTACCAATCCTATTCATACAAAGATCACAAACCAATAAAAAGAAAAAATCTAAAAAACGATTTATAGAAGAAGCTTTAAAAAATGATTTAAATGTTACTGCTCCAGATTTCTGGGGAACCTACTACGCTATTGCTATAGACGAAAGCAAGAACAAATTAATATATTCTAAAATAATTGATGATGTTTATAATACCAAAATCATGGATTTAAACAACATAAGTTCTTGTGAAATTGTTAGAACGAATAGAACTTTTAAAAGCAATAAAATTTTTAAAACGGAAACAGATAAAATGGACTTGGTTATTGGATTTACTTCCAGCAAAGAAAAAGAAGTTTTAGAATTTTATAACGTAGATGTAAACATTGAAATGACCAATGAAATTGCTCTTCTAGAAAAATGGGAGACTAAAATTAAAAGCTGTATACACAATAAAAGTCAAGCAGCTTAAGTGTTGATTAATTGCAATAAAAAACCTTCAGAGAAATAATTTCTGAAGGTTTTTTATGTTTTATTTTAGTTACTTTTAACGATTTCCTTTAGTGAATTACGGAAGGTTTATCGCAAAATAAGCAAAACGTATTTTAATTTAAACAAACTCTTTTAAAACGTCAACCGCATAATCAATCTCCTCTTTGGTGTTGTATTTACAAAAAGAAAAACGAATCGATGGTTTTTGCATATCTTCTTCATCTAAAATTTGCGCTAAAACGTGAGAACCTTTGCTACTTCCACTTTGGCAAGCAGATCCTTTAGAACAAGCAATTCCTTTTAAATCCATTTGAAATTGTAGCGTCAATGCTTTTTCTGCACTCATTGGTAAACACACATTAATTAAAGTATAAGTGCTATTTACCTGGTCTTCGCAGTTTCCATTATATTTTACTTCAGGAATAGCCTTTTTAAGTACCACTTTAAAATAGTCTTTTAAATCTTGTACATAAGCACGTTCTTCTTCTAGGTTCTGGTAGGCTAGTTTAAAAGCTGTTTCTAAACCTTTTATAGCATGTACAGGTTCTGTTCCTGCTCGGTAACCACGTTCTTGTGAACCTCCAAAAATAAGTGGCTTAAAATTGCTGTTTTTACGTATATAAGCAAACCCAATACCTTTTGGTCCGTGAAATTTATGCGCAGCAGCAGTCATAAAGTCTATAGGAGTTTCTTCTACATTCCATTCAAAGTGACCAATAGATTGTACCGTATCACTATGAAAAAGCGCATTATTTGCTTTACACAAACTAGCCACTTTATCTATATCTAGAATATTACCAATTTCATTATTAACATGCATTAAACTAACTAGTTTACGCTCATCGTTAGCAGACAATAATCTTTCTAAATCTTCGTAATCGGGAGTCCCACAATGTTGTAATTTTACATACTCCACCGTAACATTATATTCATTTCGCAATTCTTCTACAGTATGCAAAACGGCATGATGCTCGATTGGTGAAGTAATAATAGTAGTTACATTACCATCTCTCACTGCACAACGTAAAATCATGTTATCTGCTTCTGTACCTCCAGAGGTAAAAATAATTTCTTGTGGTAAAGCATGCAGTTGCTTTGCTATCGTTTTTCTAGCAGTTTCAATAATAGACTTTGAAGCACGACCAAATGCATGTGTTGACGAAGGATTACCATAGTGCATAGCAAGAACATCTTGCATATCTTTAATTACTTCATCACGTACTTGTGTAGTAGCAGCGCTATCAAAATAAACGGTTTTCATAAATAAGAATTGATTGTTAGAAGCAACAAAAATAGAGGAATTAAAATTATTAACAAGAAGCATCGTTATAAGTTTAACAATTCTATTATTTTTGTTCCAAAATTACATTGCTATGAAAAAGTTACTTTTTGTTTTTTTATCTCTTTTTATACTTATTTCCTGTGATGATGGAGATATTATTACGGAAGAATTGGATTTTGAAGATACTTTTCAAGCTTGCGGCGAGTTAGTGTTTTATAAAATTAAAGAAGATCCTGCCGAATCACTTTCACTAAGAATCACTTCTGTAACAAAAACATTAGATAGTTTAATAGCAACAGATGATGATGGCGTATTATATCTTACTGAAGAATCATATACCATTGACGGAACTTCAAACTTTTTTAACTATAGAAGATATAACACTACACCAACAGATTTCTTTTGTAACGATGTACCTCCTTCTAATATAACAATTACCAATGATGAAGAAAGCACCACGGGAACGGCAACAGTTTATATTTCTTTAGTTGAAGATGATAATGATGGTATTCCTGCAGAAATGGAAGATATAAATGATAATGGAATTCTTACGGATGATGATACCGATGGAGATGGTATACCAAATTATTTAGATGAAGATGATGATGGCGATAATGTACTTACAAAGTATGAAATTGATACGACGGATGCGGATGGAGATAATAACCCTTTAACAAACCCATTAAATACTGATGAAGCAGATGAAGTAGCCCTAGGTATTGACATCGTCCCAAATTATTTAGATCCAGATGATGATGGTGATGGCGTGCTTACTATAGACGAAGAAAACGATAGTCAAGATCAAGATCCTTCCAATGATTTTACAAGTACTAATCCGGATGATGATGACTTAGCTGATTATTTAAATCCAGATGTAGCAAATACAGTTCCAGCAACAGCATATAGAGATCATGATATACAGCAAACTTTTGAGGTTACACTTATAATTACTAGTCTAGAATTACCTTCTATAACCTATGATGATTTAGACTTTGGAACCCTTGAAGATGATAGTTTAATAGATGAGCGAACGGTAGAAATACCTTTTTTATAATTTCTAATTTTGGTAGATGTAAACTTCTGTTGCTCCTAAACCATATTTTTGGTAATTGGCTTCATAATATTTCACATTATATCTACCAAAAAGATATCCCAATTCCATTTTTAAAACACCTTCTCCTACACCATGGATAAACACCATTTTTTGCATGCGTTTATGAATGGCAAACTCTAGCTGTCTTCTTGCTGTATCTAGTTGTAAGTTAAGCATTTCATGATTACTCATGCCTCTAGAAGAATTTGTTAAATGATGAATATGTAGGTCTACTTCAAAAGTCGGTTCATAACGCTCTTTAGGCTTTTTGGTTACTTGTTTTCTTTTTTTCGATTCTTTTTCGGAAACAACATCTTGAAAAGAATTATTCTTAAAAATGTTTTGCTTTAAAGCGTTCGATTTCTCTTGCTTAATTAGTTCTTTACTATTAAAATCTAACTCAAAACCATCTTCGGTTAAAATAGTAATAACCCCATTAGAAATACTAGTTATTTCACCAGATAAATCATCATCTAAAACAAATACAAAATCACCAACTTTAAAACTCATCCTTTTCTTCTTCCTCTTTTTTATTAGGTATTGTACTATAAACTCTATACAAACCATACATCAAGACTACAATTCCTAATACTAAAACCCATGTGTTTTGTCGCGCTTCCGCTTGAGCGTAAACAGCTACAATACAACCAATTAAAATCAATATATAACTCAAATATTTAGATAAAAACATATAATAATCGATGCATTAATACTTTTGGTCGAAAATAACTAATTATAATTATAACTCTAATAAATTTTAATTAAATTATTACTTATTAACTTTAAATAAGGACTGTATTATGAGAAATATTACCAAACCTATACTGTCCCAAATCTTATTTACCTACCTATTATTAATATTTAGTATAACTGCATTTGCACAAGTCGGAATTGGAACCACTACTCCTGCTTCTGGTGCACTATTAGACTTAGATGATGCAAATAGAGGACTTTTAGTTCCTCGTGTAACAATTACAGATTTAGCCACCGCCGCTCCTGTAACTGCTCCTGCAACAGGACTATTAGTATGGAATTTAGATATAGGTACAGGTGTAGGGTTTTATTATTGGGATAGTGCAGCTTGGGTTCCAATTGGCGGAAGTGCAACTGCTAATGATTGGACCTTAACAGGTAATACTATTACTGGTACAGAATTTCTTGGTACTATAAGTAATCATGCATTAAACATTAGATCTAACAATGTAGATCGTATGCGTGTACAAGCAAATGGGCAAGTAACCGTTGGTTACGGAGCAACTAATGCTCTAACTGGTGATCAATTTAGTTCTATAGGTTTTTCTGCTGTAAATGGTTATACCACCAATGGCTATGGATTTTGGGGTGATGCAACATCTGGTATTGGAGCAATCGGAGTTTCAAATACTGGTGTAGGACTTCAAGGACAATCTAATTCATCTGCCGCAGTAGTTGGTTTTGGTTCTACTTTTGGAACTCTAGGAGATGTTACAGGTGGTGTTGGTGCACAAGGTCAAGCAACAACTGGAGATGGTGTTCGTGGTTTTAGTACTTCTGGAGAAGGAGTATACGGAGATAGTGATTCTGGAGTTGGTGTTTGGGGTGATTCTACTTCTTTTGATGGAGTTTGGGGTACTGCAGATGGTGGAAATGGAGTCTATGGTGATAGTAATTCTGGATCTGGTGTTATAGGAATTTCTACATCTGGTGATGGTGCAGTTGGGATTTCAACTAGTGGTTTAGGCGTATTTGCAAGTAGCACAAATGCAGATGCATTACAAGCAATATCTACAAGTTCTACTGGTGCATTAGGTGCATCTCTAAATCAAGCTCAAACTGGTGTAGCGGGTTCAAGTGATCCAATTGGTGGTTTTTATGCTATTTTAGCTGCTGGCTCAGGAGTTGCTGGTGAAGGATTAACTACTGGAGTATATGGTGTTGCAAACTCTACTTCGGCTCAAGCATTTGGAGGTTATTTTGAAGCTGATGGTGTTTATTCCTACGTAGGAGGTTGGCAAGCTGGTCCTTGGACAGCTAGAAAAATATTAGGAAATGGTACTGTAAGTACTATAGTAAAAGGAACAAATGGAGATTTGTTAACTATGTCTGCAACAGAAACTCCTGAAATTTTATTTCAAGATTATGGTATTGGACAATTAGAGAATGGTACAGCTAGAATAAATATAGACCAAAATTTTTCAAAAAATATACGCGTGGATACAGAACATCCTATGAAAGTATTTGTTCAATTAGAAGGAGATTGTAATGGAGTATTTGTGACCAATAAATCCGCTAATGGTTTTGATGTTAAAGAGTTACAAGATGGTAACTCAAATGCTTCTTTTTCTTGGTCAATCGTAGCAACTAGAGCAGATGCTGAATTTATATTACAAGATGGAAGAGTTAGAATTTCTAATAATGGTGAAAGATTTCAACCAGCTCCTGGTCCAATGAATGTAAAAAGAAATAAGATTGAAAGTAAGTCTATTAAAGAATCTAAAACTAAAAACGTAGAAAAGAAAGAAAGAACTCCTGCAGAAAACATACAACCTAAAGAAAACACTATAGAAAAAGTGGATTCTAAAGATTCTGATCCTTTAACAAAAAGAGTTAAAATAAATTCTAATCAAGAATAACAATTCGTTAACTTTGTAGTAATTAATCCATTATAAGTAAAAATTAATCCTCATGAAATATTCCCTCTCATTACTTCTATTAACCATCTGTAGCCTAAGTTTTGCACAGTCCGATTTATTTGTTAGCAATGGCAGCTATGTTTATGTGGACGGTACTGCTTTTGCTAGCGGACCAAATGTTGCTCCTTTATATGTAACCGATGATGTTAATTTAGACACTAATGGCCATCTTTATTTACGTAATGACGCACAATTATTACAAAGTAATGCAACTACAACTAGTACAAATTCTGGAGCGGGCCAACTTAGTGTCCACCAGACTGGTAATTCTAATACGTATATGTATAATTATTGGGCTTCGCCTGTAGGTCAAAATACTGGAGGAGTAGGTAATACGGCTTTAATACCTAGTAATGTCATGTATCGAGAAACTGGAGCACCAATAACGAGTACAAATTACGGTTTTGTTGCAGGCTATGATGGTACAGCAACACAAATTTCTAGTTATTGGCTATACTCTTTTATTGGCTTACCAACAACTACGAACGCTTATGAAGATTGGATTGGATTAGGAGGAGGCTCTATACCTTTGGGTGGAGATCCTAATGGTACATTAGCCCCTGGTTATGGTTTTAGTATGAAAGGAAATCCAAGTGGAGCAGTAAAATATGATTTTAGAGGTCGTGCAAATAATGGAGATATAACCGTAACGTTAAATCCAAATAGAGAAACTTTAGTTGGTAACCCGTATCCTTCTGCTTTAGATGCGCTAGAATTTATACATGATTCTCGTAATTCAGGTCTTGCAGATTATAGTGGTTCTATTATGACGGGTGTTTTAAAATATTGGGAGCAAGCTCCAGGAGCTACTTCACATGTATTATCTAACTATGTTGGTGGTTATGCTTTATATACAATATCTGCTGCTGGTACAGATTCTTTTACACCTGCTGCATTTAGCATGTATTTATTAGATGGTACTGTTGCTGGTTCACCAGGTGCAGTAGGAACAGGAACAAAAGTGGGTAGAAGATATATTCCTGTTGGGCAAGGTTTTATGGTAGAAGGAGGAGCTAGTGCTTCTAGTGTAACTTTTTCTAACTCACATCGCGCTTTTTACAAGCAATCAGGAGCTAGTAGTGAATTTTTTAAAACATCTTCAACAAAAGAAGAAACAGATATTAATACTATACCAGAAGCTAGATATACTGAAGAAGGCTATAACATAGTACCTGAAGATTTTAAACGTTTTAGAATTAATGTAGGTTTCGATAATAATGGAAATAATTCCTATACACGTCAGTTACTTATGAATTTTCACCATACTGCAACAGATGGTTTTGATTATGGATTAGAAGCGCAAATTTCTGAACAAGTAAGTTCGGATGCAAATTGGACTCTTGATGGAACACCTTATGCTATTCAAGCATTTGATTATAATGAAGAATTAAAAATCCCTTTATTAGTAAAGGTAAACAATCAGCAATTAGTAAGATTTGGTCTTTATGATGTTCAAAATTTTGATTCTAGTCAGCCAATATTTATTCATGACATTGAAAATGGTCTTTTTGTTAATTTACAAGATCAAGCATACGAAATCACATTAGAACCTGGTAATTACACAGATCGTTTTGAAATAGTATTTCAAGATCAAAGCCTTTCTACAGAAGAATTTAATGATGTAGACTTCTTAGTAATCCAAAACAACAACACATCGCAATTGACTATTTTAAACCCAAATCAATTAGAAGTAAAGACGATTGCTTTATTTGATGTATCTGGAAAAATAATTTTTAATGAAAATAATTTATCTGCTCAAGATAGATACCAATTCTCTACTAAAAATTTAAGCGAAGGTGTATACATAACTAAGGTTACTTTTGCGAATCAAAGTACAGTGAGCAAGAAAGTAGTTGTTTCACAAAAAAAATAATTTAAACATGTAAAGACTTTCTTAAAGTCCTAAACACTATCATTTTGAGCCTAGTCGAAAACATTAATAATTAATTTTCAATTGTTTTTCCACTAGGCTCCAAATGACATTTTTCTAATAATAAGTATTTCAGACCTCTTTTTTTATACATTTGTATTTCATTAAACAAATTATTTATGTCTTCCTTTGAAGATTACATGCTTCCTTGTTTGAACAAAAAACTATTTGGTATGGATTGTCCAGGCTGTGGTATGCAGCGTTCGATCGCCTTAGTAGTTCAAGGGGATTTTAAAGCTGCATTTTATATGTATCCTGCAATTTTTACCATTATTTTAATGGTTGTTATTCTTGCCTTACATACAAAATACAAGTTCAAATATGGACATAATGTTCTTTTGGGCTTATTTATTATTAATGTTATTATTATTTTTACTAACTATATCAACAAATTCATTTAAAAAACCAACCATGGAAAAACAAACTTTACCAAACGCAACACTTATTTTAGTATTCGGAATATTATCAATTGTAACCTGCTGGTGTTATGGAATAATCGGACTAATTTTAGGAATTGTTGCTATAGTATTAGCAAACAAAGCAACTGCATTGTACAAGGAAGCACCCGAAAATTATCTAGGTTACGGAAACGTGAAAGCTGGAAAAATAATGGCTATTATTGGTGTTATTTTATGTGTTTTAACAATCGTATTTATGATTTGGGCTTTTATGTATATTGGTTGGGAAGCGATGCAAGATCCAGAACTTATGCAACAAAGAATGGAAGAATTACAAATGCAGCAATAAACACAAATATCTTAAACAAAAAAAGCGACCTATTGGTCGCTTTTTTTATTCTATAAATGAATACTTTTCAAAAGTTATTATGCTTCAAATTGTTTTAATGTCTTTACAATTATTGCTACACAATCTAGTAATTGCTCTTTAGTCATTACTAAAGGTGGTGCAAATCTAATAATGTTACCATGTGTTGGTTTTGCTAATAAGCCATTATCACGTAAAGCCATACAGATGTTCCAAGCGGTTTCGCTTTCTTCATCATCATTAATTAAAATAGCATTTAATAAACCTTTACCTCTTACGCCATTAACAATATTAGAGGTTTCAATAAATTTAGATAATTCTGCTCTAAATAATTCTCCTAAAACTTGTGCGTTTTCAGCAAGGTTTTCGTCTTTAATCACTTGCAAAGCAGCCATACCAACAGCAGCAGCAATAGGATTCCCTCCAAAGGTACTTCCATGATTTCCTGGTTTAATAACATTCATAATGCTATCATTTGCTAAAACAGCAGAAACAGGGTATGCTCCACCACTTAAGGCTTTACCAAGAATTAATATATCTGCTTTAATGTTTTCATGATCAATTGCTAACATTTTTCCTGTTCTTGCAATTCCTGTTTGTACTTCGTCTGCAATAAATAAAACGTTATGCTTTTCACATAAGGCTTTTGCTTTTGTTAAATACCCTTCTGTTGGGACATAAACACCAGCTTCCCCTTGAATAGGTTCTACTAAAAAACCTGCGACATTAGTATTGCTAGAAAGTACTTCTTCTAAAGCTTTAAGATTATCGTATTCAATTTTAATAAATCCTTTGGTATAAGGTCCGAAGTTTTTTCTAGCTACAGGATCGTTAGAAAACGAAATAATAGTAGTTGTTCTTCCGTGAAAGTTGTTTTCACAAACCACAATTTCAGCCTCATTTTCATCAATACCTTTTACTTCATAAGCCCATTTTCTACAAAGTTTTAAAGCTGTCTCTACAGCCTCTGCACCTGTATTCATAGGTAACAACTTGTCGTAACCAAAGGTTTCGGTAGCGTATTTTTCAAACGTACCTAGCATATCATTATAAAATGCACGAGAAGTTAATGTAAGTGTTTGTGCTTGGTTTACCATTGCACTAACAATTTTTGGATGACAATGTCCTTGGTTTACTGCAGAGTAAGCAGATAGGAAATCATAATACTTTTTCCCTTCTACATCCCAAACATACACACCTTCTCCTCTACTCAGTACTACTGGAAGTGGATGGTAATTGTGTGCACCATACTTGTTTTCTAAATCCATCGCTTCTTGCGATGTTAATTGGTCTAAAACAGCCATTTTAAATAATTTATTTGTGAATAAAAAAGCCATTCCTTATCTACCTTTATCCTTTCGAAAAGTCCCGAAAATTCAGCGTGGGAAAGAAATCATCCCTAAAGACTTGCAAATTACTAAATAATAATTCCGAATTATAATTTATCCTTACAATAATCGCCAAAACACTTCTTTTTTACGTGTTTAATCCATTAAATAAGTACTTAAGCGTTTAGTAACAATTACTTAATTATAAAAACAGAATTAAATATAAAGCTATTAACTTTATATTTTAACTAAACAATTTAAAATATATTATGGACTTTTTAAACAATATTACAAATAGCCTTTCTAATTCATTAGGAAGTGATTTTACTAATGTTCTTGGAGCATTAATCATACTTATTATTGGTATGTTAGTCGCTAAATTTGTTAGAAAAATCATGACTAAATTGATTGCTAAAACAGGTGTAGACAACAAACTAGGCAGTGAAAAAGTAGTATTATCTAAGCTTATTGGTAAATTATTATACTTCTTTTTAATGATTATTGTATTCATGATGTCTTTAGAAAAACTAGGTATGACTACCGCATTAGAGCCATTACGAGAAATGGTTAGTAAATTCTCAAGTTTTATACCTAATATAATAGCAGCAGGACTTGTTGGTTATATTGGATATATGTTAGCCAATGTGGTTTCAGAACTTGTTGGTCTTTCTGGAGATACTATTCAAAAATTCGCGCCAAAATTAAAACTACCAGAAAATATTAACTTAGTAACTATTCTTAAAAAAGTAGTTTTCATTTTTATATTTATTCCTCTTTTAATTTCTGCTTTAAATATTCTAAACTTGAATGCAATTTCAACTCCTGCAACAAACATGCTTAGCAGCTTCTTTGAAGCCATACCAAGAGTCTTAGTTGCTACACTTATTCTTATCTTATTTGTAGTTGGAGGTCGTTTCTTAAGCGGATTGATTAAAGACTTATTAGATAGCTTAAATATAAATGAAGTTTTAAAAAGTGCACATTTAGATTCTTTCTTCGGTAAAATTAATGTTGAAAAATTAATAGCAAACATTGTATATGCTTTTATTATTCTGTTTGGTTTAATTACTGCCATTGAAAAATTAGAATTCACAAAACTTTCAGAAATTATGGAAACCATCGTTTCTTTAGGTGGTAATATTTTATTCGGTTTGATAATTCTAGCCATTGGAAATTGGATTGCAAATATTGCGTACAAAAACTTTAATAAAAATGGAGACAATCAATTTGTTGGCAGCATTATTAAAGTAGCTGTTATTGCAATCTTTTTAGCTATCGGATTAAGAACTATGGGAATTGCAGATGACATTATCAACCTTGCCTTTGGTATCACGTTAGGAGCTGTTGCCCTAACTATTGTTTTATCTTTTGGACTTGGTGGTCGTGAAGCTGCTGGAAAACAAATGGAAAAAATATTAAACAAGTTTAATAAATAATAAGAAATCATAGTAATAAAAAAGCTGCTCAATACCTGTTGAGCAGCTTTATTTTATTCTAAATATTATAATCTATTTAGATAACGTATTTGCTAAAGATGACACTTGTAATTCTAATCTTTTTAGTTCTCTTAACAAGGCATTCTTATCCATTTGCATCCAAGCAAAAACTTTAAGCATACTTACTCCAATCATAAAAACAATACTTCCTAATCCCCATTTTAATAACTCTTTGGTGGTATCTACACTAAAGAATTGCACTACACAGTATATAAAGAATCCGAAAAACACAACAGTCATCATATTCATTAGTATTAATAACCATTTATTTTTTCCTTTAAACAACCCGAAAATCATCCCTAAAACACTTTGTTCTTCTAGTGTATCATAGAATTTTGCTTCTTCTTGTGTTAATGTATCTTTTATTAATTTGTCTATATCTTCCTTATTATTTTTCATAATTTCTATTTTTTAGTATTGTTTTTAATCTCTCTCTAGCATAAAACAGTCTAGATTTCGCTGTTCCTATAGATATATTTAGTGTTTTGCTAATTTCTTTTAGCGAATATTCTTCTACATAAAACAACTTAATAACCTGCTGTTGTTGTTCTGGTAAATCTTGAATGGCTAATAAGAGTTTCCTTTTTAAAGTGGTATTTTCATTGTTATCTTCTACAATAACCTCTTGATTTTTCACATACTCTTCCTGCTTAAATCGCTCACTATTCTTTGTTCTTAAAACATCTAATGATTTAGAATACACAATACGTAAAGCCCAACTACCAAAACTACTAGTATCTTTTAAATCCTCTATTTTAGCAATAATGGTTTTCCAAGTATCTTGTGCTATATCTTTAGAAAGATCTGCATCTTTAACTAACCAAAATGCTTTTTCACAAAACATAAGATGCCATTTTTTTACAAGTGTAGCTAGCGCTTTCTTATCTCCCGATTGAAAAGCTACTACCAATTTTGCATCACTACGTTTGTCAATTTTCAATTACCCTTGTTTAGTTTCTACGATTTCTTCTTATATTTATTTCTTAAAAAACGTACCCAAATATTGTACTTCGGAAATTTCTTCACATCCATAAAATAATTTTCTACTTTATCAAAAGCCTCTTCCAATAAAGCATCATGCAGCCATCGAATTACAAAAAACCATAAAACGGAAGCTTTTAAAGTTGCGGTATGCATTTTAATTTCATGCGTAATTTCTGTTTCATTTTCTGAAACTGCTTTTAGATACAAGGTATGGTTTCCTATAAAACCATCCGGTTTAGAAAATTTAAAGGTGATACTTTTTCCTTTTTCCAATGCAATGATGCTATATCGAATAATGCCATGTCCGCCTTTACTTCCAACTTTTACGCCATCCTTAAATCGCATTGCTGGCCAATTTTCAGAAGGCCAAATTAAATCTTGATCTGTTGCTAACCTATTAAATAGAAGCGATACGTTATCTATAGATTGCTGTAGCTTCCGTTTATGAATATTTATTACTCTCATACTCTAAAGACGATAAAAAAGTTAAAAGGTTCATTTTTTTTTCCACGAAAGTGGTATTCTTTTAAAATAAACCCAAAATTTTTTAAAGATAATTCACATTACATACATCCTATTTACGGTTATTACTGCAATATTTTCAATCTTATTTTTGGTATTCATATTGGTAGTATTGCATTAACCATGGTATTATTCTTTTAGCCTTGATGATCTGAAGTTGTTGAAAAGCAAATAAAAAAAAATCATATAAATGGACTAAGAAATAATCAAATCAACATAAATAGAAAAAACACCTTAATCGAGGTGCTTTTTTTATAATTTTGCATTCTAAAATAGAATAGATGCCAAAAAGAGAAAGAAACAAATTTGTTAAGAGAGGACAAATTATAGAAATAAAGATTGAAGATTATGCCTTTGGCGGAAAAGGAATTGGGCGTATTAGAAATGAACATGGAGAATTTGTAGTATTTGTACCGAATACATTACCTGGACAACTAGTGAAAGCACAGGTAAAAAAATCAAGTAAGAAGTACGCGGAATGTAAATTATTTGAGGTGTTAGAACCTTCAAGTGATGAAATGGAGATGCCTTTTCAAGAAATTGCAGGTGCTCCTTACATTAAACTTCCTGTTGAAAAACAACACAAATATAAAAAAGATAGTACGCTTCAATTATTTAAACGCATTGGTAAAGTGGAAAATATTGAAGATCTATTTGATGAATTTATTACTTCACCTAACGATTTCCATTATAGAAATAAGATGGAATATAGTTTCTCTGCTATTGGATACGATAGAGAAGAAAAAACCGATGTAGATGAATTTACATTAGGTTTTAAAAAACGAGGAACTTGGTGGTGTGGAGAAAACTTAGATAAAGATAGTGGATTGTTCGATAAAGAATTTGAAGACCATCTTATCCAGATTAAAGCCTACTGTGAAGCAACTGGATTAGCGCCTTGGCATGGCCCTAAAAGAGAAGGATTCTTCCGTTTCTTAGTGGTGCGTAAATCCTACAAAACCAATGAGCTTTTATTCAATTTAGTAACTACTTCTTACGATTTACCAAAATTTGACTTAACTAAATTTTCGAACTTTTTAGTGGAATTATTTGGAAACAGAGTCGCTGGACTTTTACATACAATTAATGATGAAACTGGAGATAGAACTCTTGCAACTACAGGAAGTATCGATTTAGTTTACGGAAAAGATAAAATTATTGAAGAACTTTTAGGTTTAAACTTTGAGATTAGCATGAAAAGTTTTTTTCAAACCAATCCTAAATCTGCAGAGAGATTGTATACCAAAGTAGTGGATTATGCGTTAGAAAACAAAGAAGCGATTGACAATACTATTGTAATGGATTTATTCTGTGGAACAGGAACAATTGGGCAAATTATAGCTTCCAAATCTAAAAACACAAAAATAGTTGGTGTAGATATTGTTGCTTCAGCAATTGAAGATGCGAAGAAGAATGCCGAAAGGAATAACATTGATGGTTTAACCTTTTTTGCTGCAGATGTTGGAAAATTTTTACTTGAGCACCCAGAATATAAAGAAAAGATACGAACTATAATTTTAGATCCGGCGCGTGCAGGAATAGCTCCTAAAACGCTTCGAAAAATTATTGATTTGAATGCAGATAGAATGGTTTATGTATCTTGTAACCCTGCAACACAGGCAAGGGATACCGAAACCTTGATGCAGGCAGGATATTACATTAAAAAAATAAGTTTAGTAGATCAGTTTCCACACACAGCACACGTAGAAACCGTTGTGCTTTTAGAAAAACGTTAATTATTACTGAAAAGATTACCGCTTTCGCGGAAAGTAAACATGAAAAAACTAAAATTTATTATAATCCCAGTTCTTATGGTCTTTGTCGCTTTTTTAAGTTGCGAAAAAGATGATATCTGTTCCGATGATACCTCTACAACTGCTCGTTTATTTATTCAATTTTATAATAGCGCGAATACAGAAAACAAAAAAAACGCTACTAAATTTAGAGTGCAAGGCGTTGGTAATGAAGAGGTATTAAGCGATTATAATATAGTAACAACAAATTCTGTATATCTTCCTTTAAAAACTACAGAAAATAGTACACAGTATGTAATGCATACAGGTTATATTTTAAATGATGACGGAACTATAGAAGGAAATGCTGATACCATAACCATTTCTTACAATACAAAACTAGAGTATGTATCTAAAGCTTGTGGTTATAAAACAGTTTTTGAAAATGTCACTATTAGCGTTTTCGACGATGGGGATAAATGGATAGATTATATAAGAGCAACAACAGATAACGAACCTATTAGCAATGAAGATGAAGCGCACTTTAACCTATTCCATTAATATCTTTGTCTTTTTTATACTATGCTGTGTTTCTACAAATGCGCAGAATGATAGCATTGCCAAAGCTAAAAAAGATTCGATTAAACACATTCAAAAATACGGGCTTCGTGTTGGTGGAGATTTAAGCAAACTAATTCGCACTGCCCTCGATGATGATTATAAAGGTTTTGAAATCATGGCCGATTTTAGACTAACTAAACGTTTATATGTTGCTGGAGAGCTTGGTACAGAAGAACGAACTCTAGGTAATGATTACATTAATACAACAGCTTCAGGGTCTTATTTTAAAGCTGGAGTAGATTATAATTCGTACACCAATTGGTTTGGTATGCACAACATGATTTATGGTGGTTTGCGTGTTGGTGCAAGTACTTTTAGTCAAACTAGAAATAGTTATGCCGTATATGCACAAGAGCAGTATTGGGAACAAGAAGTTTCTAACGATCCTGCAAAATCTAGTGGCTTAACTGCTATTTGGGCAGAATTAATAATTGGTATTAAAGCAGAAGTTTTACCAAACTTATTTATTGGCCTTAATGCACAATTAAAAAATGTGTTTAGCCAAGACCAACCAGATAATTTTGAGAATCTTTATATTCCTGGCTATAACAAAACTTACGATGGCAGTAATTTTGGTGTAGGTTATAGCTATAATATTTCTTACCTTATTCCTTTATTTAAAAAAGGATAAAAATGAATAAAGAAGATATTGTTAGCAATCTAGAAGAGAAACATAATACTCTTGTAGATTGGTTACAAAATCAGAAAGCCGATAAATGGCAAGAAGGTCCGGAAGGAAAATGGATCACAGGTCAGCAAGCATTACACTTACTGCAAAGTATAAAACCGCTTAACGATGCGTTAAGCATGCCTAAAATTTTACTGAAATTTAAATTTGGTGAAGCAAATAGAGAAATAAGAGATTATGACGCTATTGTAAAACGATATCAAGAACGATTATTAGGCGTTCAAGGCAAAACCTTTAAAGGTTCGCAAAACATGAAAGCACCAACGTTAAGCGAAAAAGAATACATACTCCACAGACTACAAGTAGAAAATAAAAAGCTACAATACAAAACGCTAAAACGCTGGAACGATAAACAACTGGACACGTATATTCTACCACATCCTTTAATGGGAAAAATGCCTGTGAGAGAAATTATTATGTGGACAGCACATCACGTAGAACATCACACACAAATACTTCAAGAAAAATACTAGCTTCTAAAGCTGACAAATATCATAGTAAAGTTACTTATAATTAAAGATCTTTATATAATAAACAATACATTATGAGATCTTTAAAAGCTTTGTACATTTTTCTTTTTACAGTATTAATCGGTTGTGCAGCATCTGTAGATATTTTATCGGAATATGATGAAGAAGTAGACTTTAACGAATACAAAACTTTTATGCTTTGCTTGGATGATTTTCAAGTAGACAACACTCAATATCCCAATCTTGACAATACCTATGTTCGCGAATTAATTGCAGGCGAAGTAGATAAACATATGACGGCATTAGGATATAGAACCAATGTCTTTAGTCCGCAACTTCAAGCTGGTTTTAAAATTGCCATAACAGAAGAAGAGACCTTTGTGAAAAACTGCGAATTAGATAATGAATTTGACTATTGGCTAACTTGTACTATAAATACCGTTATATATACAAAAGAAACACTAATTCTTTATGTTTCCGATATAGAAAAAAATCAAGTAATCTGGCAGGCTACAATTCCTTGTGATTTAGACAAATCGAAACCTGGTTTAAGAAAGCACATTAATACATTAGTTGATCAGCTTTTTTTAGAATTTCCAGAAGTGAACAAATAATGTTATAACAGAAGATAAAAAATTAATCCTCTTCTGGATTCATATATTTCCCCTTCTTACTCCCTGCATACATCTCGTATTTCACTAAACGCGCTTCTAGCTTTGCATTAAATACTTTTATTTTGCGTGAAGGACGTAAGCCTACAAACTTTAAAGCTTCTAAATTAGAAGTAATTAACCATGCATCTGTTCCTGGATAACCTTGTTTTAAGGTGTCTCCTATTTTTCCGTAAAAATCTTCGATATCTAAATTATCTAAACGTTCTCCGTAAGGCGGATTAAAAACCATGTGCAATTTCTCTTCTCCTCCTTTTCTAGTTTTAAAGAAATCTTCGTGTTTAATGGTAGCAAATTCGTCTAAATGCGCATTTTTTAAATTCTCTTTTGCTTTTGCAACAGCACTTGGTGATTTATCAAAACCTAGTAATCGATGATGAAAATCTCTAGTTTTACTTAATAAGGATTCTTCTATTTTTTCAAAAAGTTCTACATCCCAATCACTCCAACGTTCAAAACCAAATTCTTTACGCATTAGGTTTGGCGGAATATTACATGCAATCATTGCTGCTTCCACAAGCATCGTTCCAGAACCACACATTGGATCCATAAAATCGGTTTGTCCGTCCCAACCAGAAAGCATAATTAAACCAGCCGCAAGTACTTCGTTAATTGGTGCAATATTAGTTGCGGTTTTATAACCACGTTTGTGTAACGACTCTCCAGAAGAATCTAAAGAAAGCGTACACATTTGTCTATCAATATGCACATTAATCTTTAAGTCTGGAAAACGTAAATCTACATTTGGTCTTTCTCCAGTAGTATCTCTAAACTTATCTACAATAGCATCTTTCGTTTTAAGTGAAATATATTGCGAATGTGTAAATTGTGTAGAATTCACTGTAGAGCTAATTGCTAAAGTACCAGAAGATTTAAGGTACTCACTCCAGTCCATTTTATACACTTGTTTGTACAAATCTTCTTCATTAACAATTCTAAAAGTCTTAATAGGTTTTAAAATTTTAATAGCAGTACGTAAGCCTAAGTTCGCTTTATACATAAAGCCCTTATCTCCTACAAAAGTAACACTTCGCACACCAATTTTTACCTGTTGTGCACCAAGCTGTGTTAGTTCTTTTGCTAATAACTCTTCAAAGCCAAATAAAGTTTTGGCTAGCATTTTATAATTATTCTCCATGTTTTTCGACAAATAGATTGCAAAAATAGATTATTTTTGTGCTGATATATAACAATACATGATAAAAAGCGAAAAAGAATGGTTTGCTTCTTGGTTTGACTCACCATTTTACCATATTCTTTACAAAGACAGAGATTATACCGAAGCCCAACAGTTCATGGATAATCTTACCAATTATTTAAATATTCCAGAAGGTGGAAAAATACTAGATCTTGCTTGTGGAAAAGGCAGACACTCCATCTATTTAAACACTTTAGGCTATAATGTAACTGGAGTAGATTTATCTGCAAATAGCATTACACATGCCAAGCAATTTGAAAATGAAACTTTAAAATTTAATGTCCATGATATGAGTAAACCCTATAAAGAACAGTTTGATGCTGTCTTTAACTTGTTTACTAGTTTTGGCTATTTTGATAAAGAGGAAGACAATCTAAATACTATAAAAGCGATAAAAGCAGAATTAAACGAGTCTGGTTTTGGTGTTATCGATTTTATGAATAGTGAATACGTTATAGATAACCTAGTTGCAGAAGACGTTAAAACCGTTGAAGGTATTGCTTTCACCCAAAAACGAAGTGTTGTAGATGGTTATATTATTAAAGATATTTCTTTTACTGCTGCAGGTGAAGATTATAATTTTCAAGAAAGAGTAAGAGGATTCACTTTAGCAGATTTCGAAACGCTTTTTGAACAAGCTGGAGTCTATTTACTAGATATATTTGGTGATTTTAAGCTAAATCCTTTTCATGCCAAACAAAGCGAAAGATTGATCATGATTTTTAAATAGTCGAACTAATAATCGACATGTCGTTAATAAGCAAAACTGTCACTCTGCGCTTGTCGAAGAGTCTTTAAATTAAATATTTCTTTAAATAGATGCAAAACATTTTACTTCCTATATTAAGTGTCCTTTTAGGTTATGCCTTTGTTTTAATTTTAAAACCAACGCAAAATAAAAATCTAAAATTACTACTCGCTTTTAGTGGCGCTTTCCTTCTATCTATTACTGTTTTTAACTTTTTACCAGAAGTGTATGCGCAAAGTAATGAGTATGTAGGTTTGTTTATAATGATTGGTATTTTGATGCAAATCATATTAGAATTTTTCTCTAAAGGGGCAGAACATGGTCACGTACATTTAGATAAAAGCGAAACTAATTTTCCTTGGCTATTATTTATTAGTTTAAGTATTCATAGTGTGTTAGAAGGAATACCAATACATAATCACAGTAGTTTACTAATAGGAATTATTATCCATAAACTACCTGTTGCAATTATATTAGCTACGTTCTTTTTTGCTTCTCAATTACCAAAAGCTAAAATTGTTTTTTTCTTAGTTTTATTTGCATTAATGACGCCTTTTGGCGTTTTGCTTTCCGAAAATTTCACCTTTATTCAAAACTATTATTATGAAATTTCAGCAATAGTAATTGGTATATTTTTACATATTTCAACCACTATTTTATTTGAAAGTAACGAAGACCATAAATTTAATATTACCAAACTAATAACCATTATTGCTGCTATTGCAATTGCTTATTTTGTTTGATACTTTTTAATTTCCGCGAAAGCGGAAATCTTTTAAATTTTCAAATAATTTTGAAGAATAAAAAAGTAAATTAAATGGTGTTAAGCTAAAAAACAATTTTTAACAAAACTAAAATCATAAGATTTCCGCCTTCGCGGAAATAAAAAAATTATGTACTCTAAAGAAGAATCAAGACAAATAAAACAATTATTTTGGACCAGCTTCGGAAAATCATTTCCAAGAAAATGGACCTTATACAATACTAAAATAAAAGGTTTTAGCTTTAAGTTTCATTTTGATAACAAAACAGCCTTAATTGCTCTAGACTTAGAAGACGATTTAGAAAACCGAATTACCATTTGGGAAAAACTGGAATCTTTAAAATCTATTTTATTGAATGAGTATTTACCGGATGCTATTTTTGAAGAAGAATACTTCTTAGAAAATGGTAAAGAAATTTCGAGAATCTATCTTCCTTTAGAAAAAAAGGTGTCTATTCATAACAAAAATACCTGGCAAGAAGTCATGGTTTTTTTCAATGAAAACATGCACCAATTCGAAGCTTTTTTTGAAGAATATCAGGATATTTTAAAAGTATAATTTCATTTATAAAATTTTAAATGGCTCGCAAAAAAAAGGAAGACTCCAAATTACAAGGCATCAGTCGTTTACTTACCGATGCCACCATAGGAATTACCGACTTGGTAGAATCTATGCATCAAAGCGTAGTGCATCCTCCTTTTTTACCTTCTACTCCAATACAGCATCTTATTACTAATATTTCGGGAATAGCCTATAAAAATATTAGATGGAGCACAAGACTTATTGGTAGCGGTGTAGATAAAGTTTTAGGGAAATTTGTTTCCGTTAGTGGAAAAATAAAAACTACCGAAGAAAGAGAAGTGCTACAATCCGTTTTAAACGGAATCATTGGTGACTATTTAGAAAAAACCGAAAATCCGTTAAGTATTACTATGCAATTTAGAAAGGAAGGAAAAGCAATTCCGCTAAATAAAAAAAGTATTACAAAAGCATATCCTACTGTCCACGGAAAAATTATTTTAATGGTTCATGGTTCTTGTATGAACGACATGCAATGGACTAGAAAAGAACATAATCACGGTCTAGCTTTAGCGGAAGAATTACAAAAAACACCTATTTTTTTACATTATAATAGTGGGCTTCATGTTTCTACAAACGGACAAAAATTAAGTGAATTATTAGAAGAACTAATCTTAAACTGGCCTGTTCCTGTTCAAGAACTTACTATCCTTGCACATAGTATGGGTGGTTTGGTTTCTAGAAGCGCAATATATTATGCTGAGCAACATGAAAAATCATGGACTAAGCATCTAAAAAAAGTTGTTTTTCTTGGTACACCACATCATGGTGCTCCTTTAGAAAAAGCAGGGAACTATTTAGATGTTGTTTTAGAAGCTGTTCCTTATGCAAAACCTTTTGCTAGATTAGGAAAAATAAGAAGTGCTGGTGTTACCGATTTAAGATATGGAAACTTACTAGACACAGACTGGCAAAATAGCGATAGGTTTAAAATGCAAGGCGACAAAAGCCAACATATTCCATTACCAAAAAAGGTATCCTGTTATAGTATTGCAGGTGTTACTAGTAAAGAAACGAAATCTAATATCAAGCATTTTTTGGGAGACAATATGGTGGGAATAAAAAGCGCTTTAGGACAACATGAAAATCCGGATAAAAATTTAAACTTTAAAAAGAAAAATACGTGGATTGCTTATGAAAACAAGCATTTAGATTTATTGAACACTCCAGAAGTATACGCTAAAATAAAAACCTGGATGCTTTGATTGTATGATACAAATACCTGGAAAATCATTCAATAGTACAAAAAGTCCAATTACACAAATTACAAGAAGTAAAATCGTAGTTTTCGGAATACAAACAACTCAAAACCATTAAGATTAATCACTAAATATCAATACATTATAAAAGTTTAAAAAACTTGCCTTTGTAAAAAGTTTATTCTAAATTTGTTTACCCTACTTACTTATTAATAGCAGTAAAACAACCCTATTCGAACCCAAATAGTATTCAATATGAAATTACGCCGTCTAGTTTACTCTAGTCATGCAATCGTGCCACTTAGTAAACGTGCCTTGTTAGACTTACTCCACGAAGCTCGTGGTTACAATATGATAGATAATATTAGTGGGGTATTGATGTATAAAGAAGGTTATTTTCTTCAGGTTATTGAGGGAGAACCAGAAACTATAGATGCCCTTTTTATCCGTCTGAAAAAAGATACTAGGCATTCGGATATTAAAATCCTTTTTGAAACTCCTACAGACCATCGTTTGTTTGAAAATTGGGCTATGGGTTGTGCCGATTTTGATGATCCTACTTTGAGTATGCTCCCCGGACTTCGTACTGATTTGGCAGATTCAAAAGTGGTAGAAGAACTTGTAAATAATCTTCCTGAAGTTGCTAATTTTCTAATCGAAAACCTAACAGATCAACAAATACAGGATCCAAAATAAGAGTTCTTTAACTCATTTTCTATTTTATTTTAAACCCCTTACTATTGGTTACTTTACATTTCAAACAATTAAAGGAAAAAGTGACTATATAGAAAAGCTAAACAATTTGTTACTGAATACTATTGCTAAAAACACCAATAATTAATTATAAGATTATTCACTTTTCACAAAGACTAGCATATTTTTCACATTCCGTTTTATTTACTAACTTAGTCACTTAATTCTATATTTATATTCCCATAAAACTACATACTATTTAAAAAGATAAAAATGAAAAAAATTACATTTCTTACCCTATTACTTTTACCATTATTTGCTTCCTCACAAATAGCACTAAATCAAATCGATGATTTTGAAGGATATACTACTGAAAATTGGACAAATAACAATACTACCTTAGCAAATCAAAATATACTTAACGATGGACCTAATGGAGTGGATGACAAATTTTTAAGAGTCCGATCTAATAGTGGTACTGGAGTAGAATCTAGATTAGTAACATTTAATAATGCCCAATGGCAAGGGGATTATGTTGATGCTGGAATTACATATATTTCTATGGATGTTAGAAATTCGGGGACTAACACGATTACATTAAGATTAGCATTCGAAAATGATAACTGGACAAATGATCCACAATGGACTTCTACAAATCCTATTGCTATTATTCCTGGTGAAGGATGGCAAACTATAGTATTTCCAATGGATGAAGAATCCTTAACAAGATTGGGACATACTAATTCTTACAATGGGACTTTTAGTGCTATTACCGAAATGCGTATTATTCATAATGATGCACCAAGTTGGAACTCAGATTATATGGAAGCGGTATTAGATATCGATAATATACATGCAAGAAATGAGGATATGGGCTTAGCAGATTTAAATGAACCTAAAATATCTTTAAATCTAATAGATGATTTTGAAAGATCTACAGCTAAAAACTGGACAAAAGACAATTATGCTGCAGTTCCTAATCAAAATATTACTACCGATGGTCCTAACGGGATGGATGATAATTTCTTAAGACTTCAATCTATTAATGGTACAGGATTAGACTCTAGATTGGTAACATATAATAATGCCCAATGGCAAGGTGATTACGTCGATGCTGGAGTTACTTATATTTCTATGGATGTTAGAAATTCGGGAGCTAACATAATCACATTAAGATTATCTTTTGAAAATGATAATTGGACAAATGATCCGAGATGGAGTTCTACAAATCCAATTTCTGTTATTCCTGGCGAAGGATGGCAAACCATTGTTTTTCCAATTGATGAAGAATCCTTAACAAGACTAGGACATACTAATTCTTACAATGGTACTTTTAGTGCTATTACCGAAGTACGTATTATTCATAATGACGCACCAGATTGGGAAGGAGATTCTATTGAAGCGATATTAGATATGGATAATATGCAAGCAAGAGATGAAGATATGGGTTTAGTTAGCTTAGATTTACCTAAAATATCTTTAAACCTAGAAGATGATTTTGAAGGATTTACTGCTGAGAATTGGACAAAAGACGATTCATCTACATTACCAAATGAAAACATTGCTACCGATGGCCCTAACGGGATGGATGATAATTTCTTAAGAGTTCAATCTAACGGAAATACAGGGTCAGATGCTAAATTAGCAACATTTAATAATGCACAATGGGAAGGTGATTATGTCGATGCTGGAGTCAGCTATATTTCTATGGATGTTAGAAATTCAAGTACAAACGTAATCATATTGCGATTAGCATTCGAAAATGACAACTGGACCAATGATCCACGATGGAGTTCTACAAACCCAATTGCAGTTGTTCCTGGTCAAGGATGGAAAACAATTATATTTCCAATAGATGAGCAATCCTTAACAAAACTAGGGCATACCAATTCTTATAATGGTACTTTTAGTGCTATTACCGAACTACGTATTATCCACAATGATGTACCAGATTGGGAAGGAGATTCTATAGAGGCTATATTAGATATTGATAATATACAAGCTAGAGATGAAGAATTGAGCATCGTAGATATTCAAAATCCAACGCAAAAAATCAAAGTTTTTCCAAATCCAGCATCTCATTTTATACAAATAGAAGGAGTCTTAGAGCAATCGGAATATACTGTTTTTGATATAAATGGAAAAATAGTTTTACAAGGACAAACTAATATTCAAAATAGCATTAATATTCAAAAATTGGTTAAGGGAACTTATTTTTTAAACATAGCTTCTTACAATACATTTAAGTTTATTAAACATTAAATAGGATTAAAAAACCTATAGCTATACCTAGTAAAAAACAAGCATAGAAAAGACATTTAATCCCACTTAAATAATACTTTTCTATGCTTTTTATTATTTATTTTCCATTCTAAGCTGTTCTAATTTCTCTTGAATAAAATCTACATGTTGCTTTTTAACCTCCGTCTTATTAAGTCCGTTAAGCTTTCCAACATACCCTGTAAAAATCTGACTAATATTCAGCGGCGTAACACTTTGTTTATGCGAAGCACTATGACAGACAAAACAATTAAATAAATCACTACTTGAGGTTTCATGAATGGTTTTAGATTTATAGCCAATTTGTGCATAGGTTTCATAGGCTTCTATTATATTAATGGTTTGGATTTTTGCATGTTATTATTTCTTAATTTTATATAACCTAACAACGCTTTTTACTGTTGTGACCCAATTGGATACTGCGACCCAATCAGATTTTGCAATTTTAGATACATGTATGTAATCTGGTGTCATTTCGGTTTTCAAATCTTTTCTGAGATCGTACTTACATCCAAAAGCTGTGGTTAAAACGATAAAAATCAATATAGGTTTCATAAGGTATCTATAGTTTAAAACGGATTTATTTTCTTAGTAACACTGTAAAGGTCTGATTTTAAACATAATAAGAAAATAGTGTAAATACCTGAATCACAAATAGTTATAAATACGTATTTCTTTTATTTTAAATAATTTAGTAACCAAATACAATACTTCCATTTAGTAAAATCTGTAATAAAAAAAACAATTTACTTATTCATAATTATACTTTTTACAACGAAAACCCATAGAACAGAAATGTAAATCGCTTGGCATATTGCGCAAAACGAAGAAAAACGACTTCCGTTTTTAAAATATATTCTACTTTTTTTGAAAACATAAATACAAAGTAAAATATTAATCGTAATATTGCAATGAACAAATAAATAAAACAAATGGGATTAGCAAAAACAGAAATGTTTTCAGACCAACAAAACGAAATTGCATTGTTTGCAAAAGCTTTTGGGCATCCGGCAAGAGTCGCTATTTTACAGCACTTATTTAAAATAAACACTTGTGTTTGTGGGGATCTAGTTAACGAAATAGGCTTAGCACAACCTACTATTTCACAACATTTAAAAGAACTAAAACATTTAGGTTTAATTAAAGGAAACGTCGAAGGAACTAGTGTATGCTACTGTATAGATACCGAGAATTGGAGTAAAATGAAACAGGTAATGCACACTTTTTTAGATCAAGATATAAACAACACAGAATGTTGTTAAAAAAATTTAAATGATTAATCGTATAATCGCAATAAACAAATACACTTATGAAACTTTCAGAAATTAAAAACCATTTACAACAATTAGAAACCATTGCTTTTCAATTACCAAATGGCGAATTAGTACCAAACCATTTTCATGTTACCGAAGTTGGTAAAATCACCAAACATTTTATCGATTGTGGTGGAACGGTAAGAAAAGAAGAAGTTGTAAACTTTCAATTATGGAATGCCAACGATTACGATCACAGATTGCATCCTGAAAAATTAATGCACATTATAGAACTTTCAGAAAAAACGCTAGGTATCGAAGATTTAGAGATTGAAGTAGAATACCAAGCGGATACTATTGGTAAATTCGGATTAGATTTTGACGGAACAAACTTCGTACTTACTACCAAACAAACAGACTGTTTAGCAAAAGATAATTGTGGAATTCCTACAGAAAAACCAAAATTACAATTCTCAGACATCCCAACAGGAAACTCTTGCGAACCAGGAAGCGGTTGCTGCTAATTTATTCTTAAACACCAATAAAAAATGACATTATTTAAATCTATTGAAGCTTCTATTGCAACGTTAAATACGGATAGTATAAGTGCTACTCGCAAAGAAACGCTACATCCCTTAGTTACTTTTATTCAAGAAAAAGCACATGCAAATCAAGAAATTAGATTAAACTTTATTTGCACGCACAATTCTAGAAGAAGTCATTTATCCCAAGTTTGGGCGCAAACCTTAGCATACCATTTTGGTATTAAAAATGTGTTTTGTTATTCTGGAGGAACCGAGGCTACTGCCCTATTTCCTATGGTTGCAGAAACCTTAAAAAACACAGGTTTTGAAGTAAACACCATTTCCGAAGGTAAAAACCCAGTATACACGATTAAATATTCCAATAACGAACATCCTGTTATCTGTTTTTCTAAAAAACTGGATGCGAATTTTAATCCGAAATCGGAATTTGCCGCAATCATGACCTGCTCGCAAGCAGATGGTGGTTGTCCGTTTATTGCTGGTGCAGAAAAACGCATTCCTATTACTTTCGAAGATCCAAAAGCGTTTGATAATAAACCACAACAAGCAGAAAAGTACAACGAAAGAAGCCTACAAATTGCAACCGAATTATTTTACGTATTCTCTCAAATTCAATCTTAAAAATGGCAGTACCAAAAAAATTAAGTTTCCTAGATAAAAACCTAACCCTATGGATTTTTGTAGCCATGGCATTAGGTGTTTCTATTGGCTATTTTTCGCCTAACTTTCCAGATTTCATCAACTCGTTAAGCCACGGAACAACTAATATTCCAATTGCAATTGGTTTAATTTTAATGATGTATCCGCCTTTAGCAAAGGTGAATTATTCCTTATTACCAAAAGTTTTTAAAAACACGAAAATCCTTTCTATTTCGCTTATTCTAAATTGGATTATCGGTCCTGTTTTAATGTTTATTCTGGCGATTACTTTTTTAAGAGACTATCCGGAATATATGGTTGGACTGATACTAATTGGTCTTGCTCGTTGCATTGCTATGGTTTTAGTTTGGAATGATCTTGCCGAAGGAAACAGTGAATACGGTGCAGGTTTAGTCGCTTTAAACAGTATTTTTCAAGTGTTTGCATATAGTTTTTATGCATGGCTTTTTATAACCGTGCTTCCGCCCTATTTTGGATTTGAAGGTGCCATCGTAGATATTTCTATTGCAACCATTGCCGAAAGTGTCGCTATTTATTTAGGAATACCTTTCCTTTTAGGAATACTAAGTCGTGTAATTCTTGTTCCGTTAAAAGGAGAAGAATGGTACACCAAAAAGTTCATTCCTACCATCTCACCAATTACTTTAATTGCGCTACTTTTTACTATTGTGGTTATGTTTTCGTTAAAAGGAGAATTGATTGTAGAAATACCAATGGATGTAGTTATTATTGCCATTCCACTGCTAATTTACTTTACGTTAATGTTTCTTATTGGCTTTTTCTTTACCAAAGCTACAGGTGCAACTTATGATAAAACAGCTTCGGTGGCATTTACAGCAGCTGGAAATAATTTCGAATTAGCCATTGCAGTTGCAATTGCTGTATTTGGGTTGAATTCCGGACAAGCATTCGCAGGAGTTATTGGTCCGCTTGTAGAAGTTCCCGCATTAATTTTATTGGTTAGAGTTTCCTTTTGGCTTCGAAAGAAATATTTTGGAAATGAGAATACTTAAACTTGACTTTGTGAAATAATTCAAGTAGTTTCGCTTAACATATACAAGTAGTTAAAATAAACTTGTATTACTTGAGTTGAAGCCAATTTATTGAATGTAAATGATATTAGATAACAAAGTAATAGTTGTTTTACCAGCTTACAATGCTGCAAAAACCTTAGAAAACACTTATAATGAAATCCCTTTTGATATCGTTGATGAAATAATTCTGGTAGATGATAATAGCACAGACGATACTCTTAAAGTTGCCGAAAAACTTAAAATAAAACATATCATTAAGCATAATAAAAACAAAGGTTATGGTGGAAACCAAAAATCATGTTATAATAAAGCTTTAGAATTAGATGCGGATATTGTAGTAATGTTACATCCTGATTACCAATACACCCCAAAACTTATTCATTCTATGTGCTATTTAATTGCGCATAACTTATATGATGTGGTGTTAGGTTCCAGAATATTAGGAAATGGCGCATTATTAGGAGGTATGCCAATATATAAGTATATCTGCAATAGAATACTCACCCTTTTTCAAAATATAATGATTGGTCAAAAGTTATCGGAATACCATACTGGATATAGAGCCTTTTCTTCTAAAGTTTTGAAATCTATCGACTATTCAAAAAACTCAGACAACTTTGTTTTTGATAATCAAATGCTATCTCAAATTGTATTTTATAATTACGAAATTGCAGAAATTACATGTCCAACAAAATATTTTGAAGAGGCTTCTTCTATTAATTTAAAAAGTAGTGTCATTTATGGTTTAGGAGTTGTTAAAACATCCTGTATGTTTTTCTTAGCAAAGCGTATGAAAATGAATTTTACAATTTTTCAAAAACGATTAGACCAAAACTAATGTTAAAACTAATTAAGGATAATCTATTTTACTATTTAAGTTTAATTATATTAATAGTTTTATATACATCTAGTTTACAAAACAGTTTTTTTTGGGATACCATTCAATTAGCTTCCAAACATGCTAATTATTATTTGTCTACTAATTTTTCAAATATATTATTACCTAATTCTATAGATAGTGGGCATATTCCAACCTTTGGGTTTTACCTTGCTTTCATATGGAGTATTTTCGGAAAAAGCCTTATTGTTAGTCATTTATCCATGTTACCATTTGTAGTAGGAATTGTTTGGCAACTCAAAAAAGCGGTAACATTTTTCTTTAAAAAAGAGCATGTTGGTATTGTATTCTTATTAGTAGTATTAGACCCTACTTTATTAAGTCAGATCACTTTAATTTCACCAGACATTCCTTTAGTCTTTTTCTTTCTATTAGGTTTAAATAGTGTTCTCCAAAACAAAAAAAACATTTTATTAATTAGTATACTGCTACTTTTTCTTACCAGCATGCGAGGTATGATGGTCGCTTTTTGTATTCTTATTATAGATGTTTTCTACAATGTGCATTTCAACAATTCCGTTAAGAATATATTTTATTCACTATTAAAAAGAAGCCAAATATATTTACCAGCTGTGTTCGTATTTATTTTCTTTAATCTTTACCATTATCTGGAAAAAGGATGGATTGGGTATCACGAAGATTCACCTTGGGCTAATTGTTTTGAATCTGTAAATTTAAAAGGGTACTTTTTTAATATAGGAATCTTATTTTGGCGAATTATTGACTTTGGTAGAATTGGAATTTGGATCGTATTTTCTATCCTATTTCTAAAATATGGAAAACAAATATTTAGAGATAAGCTAACCCGACAACTGCTATTTATATTTATCTGTATTCTTCTTATTTTACCATTAAACATGTTATGGGCAAAAAACTTACTTGCCCATAGATACCTATTACCTATATACTTAACTTTTTCTTTATTATGTGCTAGAATCTTATTTTATTCAAATTCTAGTGTAACTTTAAAACGAGTATTAATTGGTATTTGGTTACTGGCAATAACAACTGGTAATTTTTGGGTATATCCAGATAAAATTTCTCAAGGATGGGATTCTACTTTAGGACACCTGCCATATTACAAACTTAGAAATCAAGCCATAAACTACTTAGAGGAACAAGAAATTGATATCGATCAAGTACAGTCCTTTTTTCCTAATACTGCACGAATAGATAATATTGATTTAAATGGGAATCATAAAAATTTCAAAGGATTTAAAGCAGGTGCAGAATATGTTTTTTACTCAAACATCTACAACATCAGTGATAAAGATTATGAGGCGTTAACAAAGGAATATGACGTAATAAAAGAGTTTAAAAACCAAATTGTATTTATCAAAATCTACAAAAAACAAAAATAAGTTTTATCCGCAGGAGTTATTGGTCCGCTAGTAGAAGTTCCTGCTTTAATTTTATTGGTTAGAGTTTCCTTTTGGCTTCGAAAGAAATATTTTAAAAATGAAAAACTTAAATCCGAAATCTAAAACTTGTTCTTAGAATAAAATTTCATGTAAATTCGCATAGTTAGATTTTCCTCTTTATGAATAAAATTGATATTAGAACCGTAGATGTTACGCAATACGTCCATCCTTTACGAGAAGGAGGTTCGCTTCCTGCAATCGTGAAAGCAGACGATGGCTTTTTATATGTATTAAAATTTAGAGGTGCCGGACAAGGTAAAAAAGCACTAATCGCCGAATTTATTGGTGGTGAAATCGCAAGAGCAATTGGCTTAAAAGTTCCAGAATTAGTCTTTATGAATCTCGACGATTCCTTCAGCAAAACAGAACCAGACGAAGAAATTCAAGACCTTCTTAAATTTAGTGTCGGCCTAAACCTAGGCTTGCATTTTTTATCAAGTGCTATTACTTTTGATCCTTTGGTAAGTACTGTAGACGCGATGACTGCTTCCAAAGTAGTACTTCTAGATAGCATGATAAGTAATATTGACAGAACCGCAAAAAACACCAATTTACTACATTGGAATAACGAACTTTGGGTGATTGATAATGGCGCGAGTTTTTACTTTCATCACAATTGGAAAACTTGGGAAAGTCATCTTACTAGAACATTTCCGCTAATAAAAGACCATGTACTTTTACAGAAAGCAACGCAATTAAACGAAGCTGCTAAAGAAATCCAACAGCTTTTAGATAAAGATAAAATTGTAGAAATTATTTCTAATATTCCAGAAGACTGGCTAATTAGCGAAGCAGACACTATGCTTCCTGAAGAAATGCGTGAAGCATATATTACCTTTATAACCACAAGATTTTCTAAAATAGATCTATTAATTAAAGAAGCCGAAGATGCAAGATAGATGTACATTTGAATATGCAATAATTCGAATTGTTCCTAAAGTAGAAAGGGAAGAATTCTTTAATGTTGGAGTCATTCTTTTTTCTAAACGGAAGAAATTTCTAGGTATTAAATACCATATTAATCCAGAGAAACTAAAAGCCTTTGCTTGCGAAATGGAATTGGAAACATTTAACGAATACCTTCATGCTTGGAAACTAGTTTGTGAAGGTGCTCCTTCTGGAGGAAAAATAGGAACACTAGAACTTTCCGATAGATTTAGATGGCTAACCGCGTGCAGAAGTACCATTATTCAAAGTTCTAAAATACATCCAGGAATAACCATCGATCCAGAAAAAGAACTTGAAGATATTTTCCAAAAGTGTGTGTTGTAGCAATCTTTAAATTAGCGTCGCAAACAAAAAGTTATGAAAATAAAAATGGATGGATTTGTACTTTCTATTATAGCAACCATTGGACTAGCTTATCTTTTTCCACATTGGGGAACACCAGAAAGTGAAATCCCTATAGATACCATCAGTGCGATAGGAATTTCGCTTATCTTCTTTTTTTACGGACTTAAATTAAGTCCGACAAAACTAAAAGAAGGCATTAAAAACTGGAAATTGCATCTTCTAATACAAACTTCTACCTTTTTGATTTTTCCGTTATTGGTATTAATTTTTCGTCCATTAATTCAAAACGAAGAACAAGAAATTATCTGGCTAGCCTTTTTTTTCTTGGCTGCCCTTCCTTCTACTGTATCCTCATCGGTAGTCATGGTTTCCATTGCAAAAGGAAATATTCCTGCTGCTATTTTTAATGCTAGTATTTCCGGAATTATAGGTGTTGTGCTTACCCCTTTATGGATGGGTTTATTTGTACAACAAACGGGAACCGATTTTAGTTTTACCGATATCTATGTAAAGCTAATCGTACAAATCATTTTACCAGTAATTACTGGTGTGCTCTTACAGCGTTTTTTCGGAGCATTTGCACTAAAACATGCCAAGCTATTAACACGATTCGATAAATCGATTATCCTTCTTATTATTTACAAAAGTTTTGCTAGTTCCTTTGCTGATAACCTATTTAGTTCCATATCGCTTTTAGATATCTTACTACTTTTTATTGCGGTTTTAGTTCTCTTTGGAATCCTATATTTTTTAACTGGTTTCTTAGCGAAGCAAATGCAATTTAATACCGAAGATCAAACTACTGCACAGTTTTGTGGTACGAAAAAATCATTGGTGCATGGAACCGTTTTTTCTAAAATCATTTTTGGTAATATGGCTTCCATCGGAATCCTGCTTTTACCAATCATGCTATACCACGCCATTCAACTATTAATCATTAGTATTGTGGCTTCCAAAAGAGGTCTGAAAGAACAACACAACTCAGACTTAAAATAGCATACAAAGCGTAAAAACATATTTATAATGTCGCAAAAAAAAGAACTTCAAGCACTCGCAAAACTGTTTTTCAAACTCGGAAGCATTGCTTTTGGTGGTCCTGCGGCACATATTGCCATGTTAGAAGACGAAGTGGTTAAAAAAAGAAAATGGATGACCGACCAACATTTTCTGGATTTAGTTGGTGCGACTAATTTAATTCCCGGACCAAACTCCACCGAAATGACCATGCATGTTGGTTATGAACGTGCAGGCTGGAAAGGACTTTTTGTTGCAGGAATCTGTTTTATATTTCCTGCAGTGTGTATTACAGCGCTTTTTGCTTGGTTGTATCAAAGCTACGGACAATTACCAAACGTAAAACCGTTTATCTACGGCATTAAACCAGCAGTTATTTCTATCATATTAATGGCTGCCTATAAACTTGGTAAAAAAGCAATTAAAAATACCGAACTCGCCATTTTAGGTATTGCCGCATTAGTAGCATGTATATTTGGTATCAACGAAATCACCGTACTTCTTGTTTCTGGTTTTTTAGGATTAGCCATCTATACCCTAAAACAAAATACCAACCAATTAAACAGCTTCTTGCCACTTCTATTACTACAAGCAATAGATCCTAGTAAAATAACAGGATTAAAAATATTTCTTACCTTCTTAAAAGTGGGTGCCATTCTCTATGGAAGTGGTTATGTACTATTTGCCTTTTTAGATACCGAATTAGTAGCCAACGGTTGGCTTAGCCGACAAGTATTAATTGATGCCGTAGCTATTGGACAAATAACACCAGGACCTGTTTTATCTACAGCCACATTTATTGGTTGGCAAATGCATGGTTTTACAGGAGCCATACTTGCAACCCTTGGTATGTTTTTACCTTCCTTTTTCTTTGTGTTACTACTTAACCCATTGCTACCAAGAATGGAAAAATCGCTAAAAATTAAAGCGTTTTTAGATGCGGTAAATGTAGCTGCAGTTGCATTAATTATTGCGGTTTGTTTTACCATGGCAAAAGACACACTAACCGATTGGCGAACTATTGTTATTGCAATAGTTAGTATAATAATGGTATTTGTCTTTAAAAAAGTAAATAGCGTTGCTATTGTTTTAGGCGGAGCAGTTTTGGGGTATTTATTGACTTTGGTGTAAAATATTAGATTTTAAGAATCAACACTTTAGGTTAATAACTTTGTATTAGGTTTTTGAAAAAGACTTGGAGCTATTGAAAAATTCTTCTAACTTCGTTTAAGGTGTAATAAAAATATAAGTATGACCAGTTTCATTGGTTATGGAAATGATTTTTTTATATGAAACATTAGAGGCAACTTGAGAAACATGACCTTAAAAAACAATAATTTCAGCTATGAAAAAAGGATATACCATTGATGAAAAGTATTTCGCAGAATGGAATAGAGAATTAAAACAATGGGATTATTTGGAAAATGGTGAATTAATTCCTGAATCAAATAAGACATTATATAAATACTTATCATGGAATGAAAAAACAATTTCTTCTTTATTAGGCAACTACTTATGGTTAAGTAATCCAGTACATTTTAATGATCCTTTTGATTGCAATAGGGGTCTGATATTTAACTATAAATTTTCCGAAGAAGAAAAAACGCAAAAAAGGAATTACTTTAATGATATTGGAATTATTTCATTTACTGAAAACCAGTTTTGCCCTTTAATGTGGGCACATTATACAGGAAACTATAATGGGATAGTATTAAAATTCAAAGCAAAAAACTTTAATAAATTTAAAAATGAAAATCAATTTAATGGAATAAAATTACGAAAAGTTGTTTACCCTGAAAAGTTAAAGCAATTCCCTGATGGGTTTTCATTTTCCAAAGAACTAATGCTTTTTACTAAAACAAAGAATTGGAGATATGAAAAAGAATGGCGTTTGATTGCCAATTTAAAAAAGCCTTACAACCGTTTTTTAAGATTTGACCCACAAGATTTAGAGGAAATTTATATTGGCCATAATTTATTTGAAATGAATAGCAGTGCTATTCAAATTTTAACTCAAATTAGAGATACTTATTATCCCAAGACTAAATTAACACGAATATTTCCAGATAGTGAAGTTTTTGGTCAAATTGTTTTTAGAGATTGGGTTAAAGAGTTAGATGAAAATTAACTTAGATTTTGAAAATGAGAAGCCACTAACTCCTTGAATATTTTATTACTAGTCATAGTCTGCTTAAGAAAACTCTCTCAGATTTTTTATTAGGCTTGTATTTCCTAATTTAGTTGTTAATACATGCAAATAACCGTACACAAACCTCTCCAACCCTCAATAACTCAACTTTTTGCAACTAAAACTTCCTCATCTAAAAAGAAGTAGTACCTTTGCACTCGATTTAGAAAATAGAATTACCACATGAAACGTATTAACGAGTACAAAAAATTATTCAACGTAGAAAAAGAAATGACTTTAAAAAGTTTAAAAACTACGTATAGAGGTTTAGTAAAAGAATGGCATCCAGATAAGTTTCAAGCTGGTGATGAAAAAGCTGTAGAAGCAGAACTAATGAGCAGAAAAGTTATTGATGGTTACCACTTTTTAGTAAGTATGGCTCCAGAAACTTTAGAAGCAAACAAAGAAGAATACACAACCACTATATCTAGTCCAATTTTAGACTGGCAACATAAAGGTTTATTGTTAGAGGTTTCTTTTTTAGATGGTAATACTTATGAGTACTTTGGTGTAAACAAAGGTTTATACATCAAATTTGCACAAAGCGATAAACAATCTCGTTTTGGTAAACGTAGTATTTTTAACTCGTTTCCATACAGAAAAATCAAGAAGAAAGACGTAGTAGCGTAATCGCTTTACATCTCTATGATATATAAAACAAGGCTACTTTTGTAGACCTTGTTTTTTTATGCTTTTAAATCACATAAAAATACACCATAAAAAAGTGAAAGATGGCTCCTGCCAATACAAACATATGCCAAATAACATGGTTATACGGTATCTTGTTAATGGCATAAAAGATAATCCCTCCTGTATACGCTAATCCGCCAGCAAAGAGTAATAAAATACCGTTGCTACCTAGAACTTCACTAAGATGGCTAAAGTCGAAAACAACCAACCACCCCATTGCTAAATATAGAATTATTGAAAAAGCTTCAAAACGACCAGTAAAGAATATTTTTAAGATCACACCAAAAGCGGCAATTCCCCAAACGGTATAAAATAAAGTCCAACCAAGGCTATTTTGCAAAGTAATTAATAAAATGGGTGTGTAGGTTCCTGCAATAAGCATATAGATACTTATATGATCTAGAATTCTAAAATAATGTTTCTTTTTTTCATCTTGTACATAGTGATACAAAGCAGATGCTGTAAATAAAACGATGATAGAAATACCATAAACTATTACACTAAAAAGGCTCCAGTCACTTTTATGGGCATCTTTTATAATTAGCAATACCAATGCTGCAATACCAAGAAATGCACCTATTAAATGTGAAAAAGCGTTGAGTTTTTCTTCAAAAAGAGTTTGTATGCGCATTTAGGGATTGTTTTTAGAAGATAACCACTTATCAGAAAGTGCATAAAAATCGAATGAAACAGCAGGTTCTTGCTTTTCTAAAATACCGTTTTGAAAGTTTCTTTGTAAAACATCCTCAATAAGAAAATCTTCTTTTTCGTTTTCCGGATCAAATTCTCGTTTTAACGAAATATCAAAAAGGCTCGCAGTACTGTTAAACCAAAAGGCTCTCCAACCACTTCGTAATTCTTTAATTAAATCGAAAGCAGTTTTCCCCGTTTGTCTGTGTATGAGTTTCACGAGTATTTGTCCTTCGGTTCGTGTTAGTTTTTTTAACTCTTCCGAAAACTCTTCCTCAATATACTTTTGCACGCGTCTTGCGTATTTTTTCTTAAGACTTTTACGTTCTATGCCATCCATTCTTTCTTGCATGGTTTCCAAACGTTCGGCTGCAAGTTTGGCATACGGATACACTTTTATGGTTTTTCGTTTGATAATAAGATAGCGTTTTCTATCTGCTAGCGTATTGAATTTTAATTTATTTAAAAGCATCACTTCCTCTAAATCTATAGACGAAGTTGCCGTAGAATCACCTTTAACTATAATGTATTCATAGTCGGTAGTGTCCTGTTGTACTTCCTTAATTTGCGAAAATAGCAAGGCAGGAAAAAGTATAAAAAGGTAAAGAATGTGTTTCATATGTATTTTCCGTGTACACGGAAGTATTCCTATTTTAAAATTAAATGTCTAAAACCGTTCCAAATTGGGTTTTATATCTAAATACTTCTTCATCTTTTAAAAGTTCAAGAAAGATGTTTAGGTATAACACGTCCAAATTCTCAATTTATTATAAACACAGTAAAATTAATAATTTACGCTTTAGAAACCTTTAAATTATTATTAATATTCTTAATTTAGACGAAAATTAATTCAAATGGCAAAAAAGAGCATACTTAACAAAAAGTCTATTGACTTTTTAGAGAAATATTTAAATAATGCAGCCCCAACGGGTTACGAATGGGAAGGACAGAAAATCTGGATGGACTATTTAAAGCCGTATGTAGATGAGTTTATTACCGATACCTACGGAACTGCTGTTGGTGTTATTAACCCAGATGCAAAATACAAAGTAGTAATTGAAGGGCATGCCGATGAAATTTCTTGGTACGTAAACTACATTAGCGATAATGGTTTAATTTACGTGATTAGAAACGGAGGAAGTGATCACCAAATTGCACCTAGTAAGATTGTAAATATTCATACCAAAAATGGTATTGTAAAAGGTGTTTTTGGCTGGCCAGCAATTCATACCAGAAACAAATCTAAAGAAGAAGCTCCAAAACCAGACAATATTTTTATAGATACAGGTTGCGCTACTAAAGAAGAAGTAGAAGCACTTGGCGTACATGTTGGTTGTGTAATTACCTATCCAGACGAATTTCATATTCTTAACAAAGATAAATTTGTTTGTCGTGCTTTAGATAACAGAATGGGTGGTTTTATGATTGCCGAAGTTGCACGTTTATTAAAAGAAAACAAAAAGACATTACCTTTCGGACTTTACGTTACCAACTCGGTACAAGAAGAAATTGGTTTACGTGGTGCCGAAATGATTACACAAACTATTAAACCGAATGTGGCTATAGTTACCGATGTAACGCATGATACCACTACGCCAATGATTGACAAGAAAAAAGAAGGTCATTTAGAACTTGGTTTAGGTCCTGTAGTAGCTTATGCTCCTGCGGTACAACAAAAATTACGTGATTTAATTACAGAAACTGCCGAAGCAAATAAGATTCCGTTTCAACGTTCTGCATTATCTAGAGCAACAGGAACAGATACCGATGCTTTTGCGTATAGCAATGGTGGTGTAGCTTCTGCGTTAATCTCATTACCTTTACGTTATATGCATACCACAGTAGAAATGGTACATAGAGACGATGTTGAAAATGTGATTAAAATGATTTATGAAACGCTTCTTAAAATGGAAGCTGGTGAAGATTTTAGCTATTTTAAATAAGTCGATAATCGACATTAAACATAAAACACCCAATAAATAAGCCTCTTTTTAGAGGCTTATTTTATTCTTACTTCTCTCCTATTTAATCTGCGGAAACTTTAGTAGCTTTATACCATTAATTATACCAGCTATTATGTCTTTACCAAACCAAAAACACCTTTTCGATCTTCCAGAAGATATCACGTATCTAAACATAGCGTCGCAATCGCCAGCTTTTAAAGCGATCTACGAAGCAGGATTAGAAGGTTTAAAGCAAAAAAACAGACCTTACACCATAAAGGGTTCCGATTATTTTGAACCCGTTGTAACGCTTAAAAAATTGTTTGCAGCATTAATTGATGTTTCCGATTATAATCGAATTGCTACCATTCCTTCTGTTTCCTACGGAATTGCTACCGTTACCAACAATATTGTTTTACAGGAAGGTAACGAAATTTTAGTTATTGAAGAGCAATTCCCGAGTAATTATTATTCTTGGAAAAATCTAGCAGACACCTATAATGCGACTATTAAAACAGTAAGTAAAAAGGAAGGAGAACTTTGGGATACCAATATTCTAAATGCCATAACAGATAAAACGGCAGTTGTTGCTCTAGGAAATATTCATTGGTCTAACGGAAGCTTATTCGATGTAAAGGCGATTAGCAAAAAAGCAAAACAACATAAGGCATTACTTATTATTGATGGAAGTCAGACGATTGGCGCTTTACCTTTTTCGGTAAAAGAGATACAACCAGATGCTTTAATTTGCGCTGGCTACAAGTGGCTATTTGGTCCGTACGGATGTGCGTATGCATACTATGGTGCATATTTTGATAACGGAAAGCCATTGGAAGAAAACTGGTCTAACCGATTGGGTAGCGAAAATTTTGCTGGTTTAACCAATTACCAATCCGAATACAAACAATTAGCAAATCGGTATCAAGTTGGTGAAAGCGGAAACTTTATTTATGTCAAAATGCAAATTGCAGCGCTGCAACAAATTCTAGAATGGACACCAAAAGGAATTCAAGAATATTGTAAAAATATTTCTGCGGAAGCGGTAAAAGAATTAAAAGCTTTAGGTTGCAAAATAGAAGATGATGACCAAAGAACGCATCATCTTTTCGGAATAGAATTACCGAAAAACATACACCTAGATGCACTAAAAAAAGATTTAGCTAGCAATAACATTTTTGTCTCTTTTAGAGGAAACTACATACGAATTTCTTGCCATTTATTTAATACTGCCGAAGATTTAAAACCATTAATTAAACATTTAAATAATCACGTATAAAAATATGGTTATCAATGAATTAATAGACGTAGTAACAAAAGAAGGAGAACCAACAAACAAGGTTGTTTTAAAATCGGAAATACACACAAAAGGCTATTACCATAATACCGCGCATATTTGGTTTTACACAAAAAAAGGTGAAATATTATTAGCACAACGCGCTGCTTCCAAAACCATATATCCTTTACTTTGGGATGTTTCAGTTGCCGGACATATTGATGCTGGCGAAACCATAAAAAAAGGTGCTATTAGAGAAGTAAAAGAAGAAATCGGACTTACCATTTCTGAAAACGATTTAGAAAAAATTGGCGTTTTTGAATGCTTTCAAAACTATCCTAACGGGATTATAGATAACGAATTTCATCATACGTTTATAGCCGAATTAACTGTTGATTTTTCGACTTTAGTATTTCAGGAAGAAGAAGTAGAAGCGCTAAAATTAGTTAGGATGTTTGATTTTTTTGAGCTACTTGAAAATTCGGAAACCAATAATCATTTTGTAGCTAGCAATAGAGAATATTATCACACGATAGCTGAGGCCATAATAAATAGGATAACATAACTTTTAACCCGCTAAATATATTACCATAAAATAATTAAAAAATCATTTTATTAGTTAGCACGAATTATGAAACCAAAAAACCCAACCTTTAAGGTTGGGTTTCTTTAAATTCTCACGATTGAAGACTTTAAACCCCTAATTGACTGATTAAATAGCTAAAATGACACCCCTACATGTCACTTTTTATGGTTACAAATCGTGAATTATCGATTACAATAATTATAATAATTAAGATTTTCTACTGAATATCTTTTTATTATGAAACAAAACTAACTCCTAAACAGACAATACGTGTCCGTTTTAAATTTTATTACAATCATTATGCTACATGAAAACATAAATCTCCCATGTAAATGGACATACATCAAATAAAAATAAAATTAAAAAAAAAAAGAATAATTGCCGTTAAAGTTGGAGTTATTTATAGTAGCCCAACATGAGCTCTAAATGGTGCTTTACATAATTTTTAATAGGCAACGGACTAACCACTTTTACCCAAAGATTGTACTTTAATACGTCCATTAAAAACTCATAATTTGGCTCAACAAACACTTTAATTTGTCCCCAAATATCAGGGTTAGCATAATCTAAATCCTTTGTATCTCGTCTTTTAGGAAACGATACAATTTCTTGAGAGTGATGTAACGGGTTTGTCTCTAAATACTTAAAATGGTGATTTGCAACTTCCATATAAATCCACACCGGAGTTATGTTAGCTTTTAAAATACCAATGGCATCTTTAAAATAGGTTTCTGGATTAAAATCTATTGGATTTTTCACTTGTAGCTTGGTAATCTGTAGCATTTTAATTCTGTCATCCAAACAAAAAGCATATACACCAAACTGCTCATTATGAGCCATTAAATACCAAGCCTTATTAATTTCTTTAATATGCAAGGGCTGAAAAAAACCAGTAATAGTTTGAAAACCATTATCATCATACCACCCTTGATAAGTAATCTCAATAATTATATTATGCTCAATCGCCTGTATTAACGGCACTAAGTCTACGCGAGAACTTAAAGAGCTACGCGCTGTTGATACATGTGTTTTCCATGCATGCGCATGATGATGCAAAAGATAGAGTTCTGTTTTTTCATAAACGTCTTTTAATACGGGACTTATCTCAAATTCGTCTATATAATAACCATAGTTACGCTTATGTAAAACAACTACCTGGTAATAGGATTTTATTTTATTTAGATCCCGTTTAATCGTTTTTTGTGAGGATTGACTCAATTTATCATAAAGAGAATCTTCTATATTATTAAAATGCAACTGATCTAAAGCATTTTGTAGATCGGAAAGTGGTACATAACCATTTTTTTCAATTCCATATACTTTAGGATTTGAAATAATACGTAATACATAATAGCGCCTAAGAAACTCTGGAGTCATATTTCTATTTGTAAAAACGAATGTAATAATAATCTTTCAAATGAATAAAAGGAATCTGTTTTTATATATTTGAAAACTAAATACATTTCATGACTTCGGTTTTTAGTAAAAAAGATTTTATTGCTACCAAATGGTTTACTCTAGAAAAAATTATACAGCTAATTACTGGTGTTTTTATAGTTCCTCAAATTTTTAATGTTCTAGGTGCCATTGACCTAGGAAAACTCAAATTTGTAGAATCTGTTTTAGGGATGCTTACGCCTATCTTTTTTTTAGGTTTATCTTCAATTTGTATAAGAGAAATAGTTTATAAGCCAAAAAACAGCTCGCTAATTCTAGCTACAGCTTTTTACCTTAGACTTACAAGTTGGTTTATTCTATTCATTGCCATTTTAATCTATTTTAGTATTGTTAAAGAAAGTGCATTAACAGGCCTATACCTCCTTATTGCTGGTAGTTACTTTTTTAAACTAACCGATATTTTCGAGTATTATTTACTAGCAAAAAAATGGACTAAATATATTTTTATCAGTAAAATAATAAGCTTAATCATTATAGTTTCCTTACAGTATTACGGAGTAAAAAAGCAATTGGATGTTTACTATTTTGCCAAACTTATTATTCTTGATTTTATAATTCAAGGATGTATTTATGGTATCATTTTGAAACACAAAAAACCACTTCTGTTTAAGAAATGGACCTTTTCATGGCCTTTAGGAAAATCATTATTAAAAATGTCTTTCCCTTTAATACTTTCTAACTGTTTGATAATGTTTTATATTTCTATTGACGAGTTGTTTTTAAAATATTTTTATGACGACTATGCCAACGGCATTTTTGCAACAGTACAGTTTTTAGTGATTGGACTGAGTTGGAATATTGGATTCTCCATCATCAATGCCTTATATCCTTCTTTAGCCAAATCCTTTCAGAAAAACAAAATGCAATATATCCAAAAAATAAAAATGCTTTTAAAAATCATGCTCGTTTTAGGTCTTGCTATTGGAGGTTTTTATACTTTTTTTGGCACCCTTATTTTAGACCGCTTTTTCGCAGCATCTTTTCCCCAAGCAAAAACAGCTTTATTCATATTCTGTTGGGCTCCTCTATTTGTTTTTATAGGTATGATTTATGAAAAACACCTCATTAATACAGGGGACTTACATAAAAACGTGTATCGCTTTTTAATAGGCTGTGTAGTCAATGTGATTTTATGCTATGCATTAATTCCTGTTTATTACGTTAATGGCGCTGCAATTGCTGTTTTATCGAGTCATTTTATCACAAATGTTGCCTATGTTTTTATAGATAAAGAAAGCAGAAAGCAAGTAGTCTCTATTTTTTAATTATTTTTGAATTATGCATTTACTCGCCTTAGCAATAGCTCCTGTTTTTATAATCATCTTATATATTTATTACAAAGATAAATACGACAAAGAACCCAAACGTTTATTGCTTTACAGCTTTTTACTTGGTGCTATTGTAAGCATCATCGTTACCACCATACTTTATGTAATATCCGATTACACAATTCCTATTGTGATTAAAGGAAACACAAGTGTTTCACAACTTTTTATTAAAGCCTTTTTTATTGTTGGCTTAATCGAAGAGTTCAGCAAATACATTATCGTACGCTACTTTGCACAACCAAACAAAGCGTTTAATGAACAATTTGATGGAATTGTATACGCAGTAATGGTTTCTATGGGATTTGCCGCTACAGAAAACATCATGTATGTCATGCAAGGTGGTTTAGAAGCAGCGCTATTAAGAGCATTTACAGCTGTTCCTGCTCACGCAACCTTTGCTATAATAATGGGCTATTTTATAGGAAAAGCTAAGTTTTCAAAAAACAAAACGACATGGAACCTATTAGGCTTGCTTCTAGCTGTTATATTTCATGGCACTTATGACTTCTTTTTGTTTTTAGAATTCATTCCAGGGATTTGGGTTGGCGCTTTTATATCCTTATTTCTAGGCATATTACTATCTAGAAAAGCAATTAACACACACTCTAAAAACTCGAGGTTTAAAGATTCTTTTCCTTTATAAATGGAAATGTTTACGTGTTTACATCAGCCTAAAATTGAACAAAACAAAGACCTTTTAACAATTGCGTTCTTGTCTTATTAATAGAAAACAATACGAGTACTTTTTTCCTTTATCAGTAGCTTTATTTTCATAAAAAGGAAAACCGTAATGTTTTAGATGAAGTTTGCATGATATACGAATGCCATCCTTATTTAGATGCCAACCAATTCAAAGCTCTAAAATTTAAACTATAGCAAATTAGCATAAATTCAATTATTCTACTCAATCGTTTTCGTAATTATACATATATTTGCTTGTATTTAAATTAAATAAAATGAACAAGTCCTATACGGTTAAAGTCAATAATTCTAGCGAGATAGATATTACAGACAAAGAAATTTCTTCATTAGATTCTATTAAAACATCTGCATCTAAATTTCATGTACTTCAGAATAACACTTCGTTTAAAGCTAAAATTACAGAAGCTCATTTCGACGAAAAAACATATAAAGTAAAAGTTAACAACAACACCTATAACATACATATCCTTAATGATTTAGATATATTAATTAAGGAGATGGGATTTGAAGTTGGAGCAACAAAAAAAGTTAACGATATTAAAGCACCAATGCCTGGATTAATTTTAGAAATTAATGTAGCAGTTGGTCAAGAGGTGAAAGAAGATGACCCACTTTTAATATTAGAAGCCATGAAAATGGAAAACGTTTTAACTTCACCAAGAGACGGAATTATAAAATCGATTGCAGTTGCAAAAAGTGATGCCGTTGAAAAAAACCAATTACTAATAGAATTTGAATAACATGAAAAAATTACTAGTAGCAAACAGAGGAGAAATTGCAATTCGTGTTATGAAAACTGCAAATAAAATGGGAATTAAAACCGTTGCAGTCTACTCTACTGCAGACCGAAATGCACCGCATGTAAAGTTTGCAGACGAAGCTGTTTTAATTGGAGAAGCACCATCCAACAAATCGTATTTATTAGGGGATAAAATAATAGAAGTCGCAAAAAGCTTACAGGTAGATGCTATTCATCCGGGTTATGGATTTCTTTCTGAAAACGCGGATTTTGCGGAAGCTTGCGAAAAAAATAACATCCTTTTTATTGGTCCGAAATCGAAAGCCATTAAAATTATGGGATCTAAGCTTGCAGCAAAAGATGCTGTAAAAGCATACAACATTCCAATGGTTCCTGGTACAGACGAAGCAATTACCGATATTCCGGAAGCCAAAAAAATTGCTGCTAAGATTGGGTTTCCAATTTTAATAAAAGCATCTGCTGGAGGAGGCGGAAAAGGAATGCGTGTTGTTGAAAAAGAAGCCGATTTTACATCACAAATGGACAGAGCAATTAGCGAAGCAGTAAATGCTTTTGGTGATGGTTCTGTTTTTATTGAAAAATATGTGACTTCTCCACGACATATTGAAATACAAATCATGGCCGACACGCATGGTAACGTTATTCATTTATTTGAACGTGAATGCAGTGTACAACGTCGTCACCAAAAAGTAGTAGAAGAAGCACCTTCTGCTGTTTTAACTCCAGAGATGCGGGAAAAAATGGGAGAAGCAGCTATAAAAGTAGCCAAGTCTTGTGATTATGTTGGTGCGGGAACTGTGGAGTTTTTACTAGATGACGACCTTAATTTCTATTTCTTAGAAATGAATACACGCTTGCAAGTAGAACATCCTGTAACCGAATTAATTACAGGTACCGATTTAGTAGAATTACAAATTCGCGTTGCCAGAGGAGAAACACTTCCTATAAAACAAGAAGATTTAAAAATTACAGGTCACGCTCTAGAATTACGTGTTTATGCTGAAGATCCTTTAAATGATTTTTTACCAAGCGTAGGAAATCTAGAAGTATATAAATTGCCTGTTGGCGAAAATATAAGAGTAGATAATGGTTTTGAACAAGGTATGGATATTCCTATTTATTACGATCCAATGCTTGCAAAGCTTATCACCTACGGAAAAACAAGAGCAGAAGCAATACAGCTCATGATAAAAGCAATACAAGAATACCAAGTAGAAGGGATTCAAACCACCTTGCCTTTTGGAACTTTTGTTTGCGAAAATGAAGCCTTCCGTTCTGGAAATTTCGATACCCATTTTGTAAAGAAATATTATTCCGCGGAAGCGTTAAAAGAAAAGCAGGAAGAAGAAGCTAAAATAGCAGCATTAATTGCGGTAAAACAATATATTGAAGATCAAAAAAAATTAAGATTACCTTTAAAATAGTTAGCAGTTTTCAGTCACAGTATCCAGTAAACCCCAATGTTTATAAAAACGACTAAACGGCAATGAAATAAATAAATTTTGCGTCGTAGCGCAGAATGACAAAATTGAAAATAATATGGAATCTAAAATAAAAAACCTTAACGAAAAACTTGCTAAAGCCTTTTTAGGTGGTGGACAAGTACGAATTGATAGACAACACGAAAAGAAAAAACTTACAGCCAGAGAACGCGTAATGTATTTACTAGACGAAGGTTCTTTTGAAGAAATTGGTGCTTTGGTAACCCACAGAACCAAAGACTTTGGCATGGAAAAGCAACAGTTCTATGGGGATGGTGTGGTTACTGGTTATGGTACCGTAAACGGAAGATTGCTTTACGTATTTGCGCAAGATTTCACGGTTTTTGGAGGTTCATTATCTGAAACACATGCAGAGAAAATTTGCAAGGTTATGGATTTAGCGCTTAAAGTTGGTGCTCCAATCATTGGTTTAAATGATTCTGGAGGCGCACGTATTCAAGAAGGAGTTCGATCCCTTGGTGGTTATGCAGACATTTTTTATAAAAACGTACAGTCGTCTGGAGTGATTCCTCAAATATCAGCAATCATGGGTCCATGTGCTGGAGGAGCAGTGTACTCTCCTGCAATGACGGATTTCACCATTATGGTAGAAGACACTAGTTACATGTTTGTAACTGGACCAAACGTTGTTAAAACGGTAACTAACGAAGAAGTTACTAGCGAAGAACTTGGTGGCGCAAGCACACATTCTACCAAATCTGGAGTAGCACATAAAACATCTTCAAATGATGTGGAATGCTTAGAAGATGTAAAAAAACTATTAAGTTACTTACCACAAAACAACACAGAGACTCCTGCCCTATTGCCTTTTGAATTAAAAGACGAAGTACGAGATAGCTTATCAGATATTGTTCCAAATAACGCGAATAAACCGTATGATATGCATGCAGTTATTTCTGGTATTATTGATGAAGATTCTTTTTATGAAATACATAAAGACTATGCCGAAAATATTCTAGTTGGTTTTGCACGCTTAGGCGGAAGAAGTATTGGTATTGTTGCTAATCAGCCCATGTTTTTAGCTGGAGTTTTAGACGTAAACAGTTCTAAAAAAGCAGCACGTTTTGTCCGTTTTTGTGATGCTTTTAATATTCCGTTATTAACTTTAGAAGATGTACCAGGATTTCTACCTGGAACCGATCAAGAATGGAACGGTATTATAATTCATGGTGCAAAATTATTGTATGCTTTTAGCGAAGCTACTGTACCTAGAATAACGGTAATTACACGAAAAGCGTATGGTGGTGCATATGATGTGATGAATTCAAAACATATTGGTAGTGATATGAATTTTGCTTGGCCAAGTGCTGAGATTGCCGTTATGGGAGCAAAAGGAGCTGCTGAAATTATATTCAAAAAGGAAATTAATGCTGCGGAAGATAAAGACGCCAAATGGAAAGAAAAAGAAGCAGAATATGCCGAATTATTTGCAAATCCGTATAGTGCAGCAGAACGAGGTTTTATTGACGAAGTAATACTTCCTAAGGATACCAGACGAAAGCTTATTAAAGCGTTTGCAATGCTAGAAAACAAAGAGGTTGTAAGACCAAAACGCAAGCATGGTAATATTCCGTTGTAAAATTGATTTAATTTAGACACCTTAATTCATGACCTACGCTCCTGCTATTAGCAGTATAATTTCACCGGAATATCTTTCCGAATTTGTAAAACAAAAATATAACGTAGATGCTGCCACAACATGTAGCATTATAAAAACTGGAGTTAATCACACGTATTTAATTTCAGAGCCAAATAAAAAATATGTTTTAAGAGTCTATTTCTTAGATTGGAGAACTCGCAATGAAATTGAAGAAGAGTTACAATTACTAGACTACTTAAAGTTACATGGTGTTTCCGTATCCATTCCTATAAAAGATAAAAACGATACTTATATTCAAAGTATAGATGCCTTTGAAGGCAAGCGTTATGGGGTTCTTTTTTCTTTTGCAGAAGGCGAATCGATACGAAACCCTTCCAAAGAAATTTGCTACAAACTAGGTAAAACTATGGCTAAGTTTCATGAACTCACCTTAAATAAATCGATCAACAGAATGGATTACAATGCAAAAACACTGGTCCATGAATCTTATGAAGCGGCTACCAAATTCTTTAATAAAGATTCGGAAGAAATGCAATATTATAAGCGCGCAAATGCAAAACTGACTTCTGAATTTGCAAAGGCAGATACTAAAGCATTAAGAAGTGGCACTGTTCATTTAGATTTCTGGTATGAAAACATGAAAGTGAAGAATGCATCAGAAATCACTATTTTTGATTTTGATAATTGTGGTAATGGTTGGCTGTTTTTAGATATTTCGTATACTTTGATGATTCTTTTTAGAAACGAACCTGACAAAGCTTCTTTTAAAGCGAAACAAACAAGTTTCTACGAAGGTTATGAATCTATAACTACTCTTTCACAAGAAGAAAAAAGATTAATCCCTTTTGGAGGCTTGGCTATTTGGCTGCATTACAATGGCATTCATATAAAACGTTTTAATGACTTTGCCAACCCGTTTTTAAGTGAAGAATTCTTAAAATATTGGATACATACTGTAAAACAATGGATGGCATTTAATAACCTAGAAATTTAAAGAGACCTTGCCTGATAAACGAATTATTTTAAAAAAATGGGACCAAAAATCTCCCCTTAGAACACTTCTTTCTATATCCTTTTAAAATTTTAACACACTTTAAAGATCCAAACTAGTAAAAAGCATCGTATTTACTAAGTACCATCCTTACAATCAAAGCCTAAAATTTAACACTTTAGTATTGCGTTAATTAAATATCTTTGACTATATTTTTAAAACATTTAAAAAATCAAATGAAAACAAAATTGTTTATTGTGTTATTTCTAGGTCTTAACCTATTCATTAATGGACAAAACGGATTACCTATTCAAGTAGATGATTCGAAAATAATGCCGTTAACAACGCTTAAAAGTTCTTATTTACAAGAAAATTTAGAAAACCAGTTAAATGCAAATCCAAGTTGGAAAAAACTAATTGCACAAAATAAAATGTCTGTTGGTATTGTCGATTTAAGCAATCCTGATCAAGTACGATATGCAAGTGTGAATGGTGAATATATGATGTATGCAGCGAGCTTACCTAAAATTGCTGTTTTATTAACTGCTATGGATGCTATTGACAGAGGAGAATTAAAAGAAACTACCGAAGTTAAAAATGATATGCGTTTAATGATTGGAAAATCTAACAATGCAGCTGCTACACGCATGATAAATAGAGTTGGATATGAAAAAATTGAATCTGTAATGACAGATCCTAAATACATGTTTTATGACGAAGATTGTGGTGGTGGTTTATGGTGTGGAAAACGCTATGGAGGTGGTGGAGACACCAATAGAGAACCTTTAAAAAACCTAAGTCATGCCGCAACCGTAGATCAAGTTTGTCGTTATTACTATTTATTAGCACATGGTAAATTGGTAAATAATAACCGTTCAAAACAAATGTTGGACATTATGGGTACTCCTGATTTACATCATAAATTTGTAAATGCTATTGAAAAAATTGCACCACAAGCACAGTTATTTAGAAAATCAGGTTCTTGGAGAACGTACCATTCGGATTCTATTTTAGTTTGGGGAAATGATCCTAACAGACGCTATATATTAGTAGCATTAATTGATGATGCGAATGGCGAACAAATTATTAGAAGTTTAGTACACCCAATTGAAAACGCTTTAAAGAAAAATACAACAACAAAGCTCGTTTACAACTAATAGCTTTTATTCGTTTTATATAAATAGTTAATATGTATTCCTATTATTTCCTTTTAAGGATTAATAACTAGAATAAATATTAACTATTTTTGCTTGGTATAAATTTCATACAATAAAATCCCAGCATGCCCATAATTAGTATTATTAAGCGCTATATTTTAAAAGTTTTTGATTTAAAAGAAGAGGAGTTAAAAAAAACACTTCTTCTTCAGTTTAATATTTTCATATTAATTACTACATTATTAATTGTTAAGCCTACAATTAATTCCCTTTTTCTATCCGAATTAACTTCAGATGCATTACCATTAGGCTATGTTTTTACTGCTATCATGGCCATAATAGGTTCTTATTTTTATGATAAAGCATTAGAGAAATATGCCTTAAATATTATTATTGACAGAACATTAATTGGTTCTATAATATCATTAATAATATTTGGTGTTGGTTTAAACTTGAACCTAATTACTGGATTTTTACTATATATACCATACATTTGGGTTGCCATATTTGGGTTACTAACTGCTTCCCAATTTTGGATTTTAGCCAACCTAGTATATAATTTTAGAGAAGCAAAACGCGTGTTTGGTTTTATTGGTGCTGGAGCAATAGCAGGTGGTATCTTTGGTGGCTACTTAACCTCTTTACTTACTAATTTTATAAATACCGAAGATTTACTTTTTGTTGCTGCTTTATTATTAACCATATGTATTGTAATCACTAGATTTATTTGGAAAACAGAAGTTATTGAACTAACTCCTTTTCAAGTATCTTTTAGAAGTAATCCAAAAGGAGATTCGCCTTTCAAACTAATAAAGCAATCCAAGCTTTTAAGTTTAATAGCCTTAGTTATTGGTATTAGTGTTTTAGTGGCAAAGTTAGTAGACTATCAATATAGTGATTATGCTTCTCGTTTAATAGATGATCAAGATGCCCTTACCTCCTTTTTCGGATTTTGGCTATCTACTTTAAGTGTTATTTCCTTAATTATTCAATTATTCTTAACGAAACGTATTGTAGGAACTTTTGGTGTCGGAAAATCACTACTATGGTTGCCTTCGGGAATCTTAATTGGTTCCATTCTATTACTTATAATTCCACAATTATGGGTTATTGTATTTATTAAAATTGTAGATGGTAGTTTAAAACAATCTATTAATAAGGCATCTACAGAACTGTTATCTATACCCATACCTATAGACATTAAAAAGAAAACAAAAACCTTCACAGATGTTGTTGTAGATAGTATTGCAACCGGAATTGCTGGTTTTATTTTAATTTTCTTTATTAACGGATTAGATATCTCTTCTACCTATATCAGTATCATTATTATTGTTTTAATACTTGTTTGGCTCACGTTTATTTATTTTTTAAGAAAAGAATATATAACTGCTTTTAAAGATTTACTAGAAATATCTGGGCATAAAAAAGATAAACATGTCAAGGAAGAAATTAAAGTTACCTCGATTATAGATTCGGTAAAAAGAGTATTTCATACGGGAACCGAAAATCAGATTATTAATATGCTTACCAAAACGTTGGAAGAAAAAGACGAACGTTTTTTTAATGGCATAAAAAATCTATTGAACCACCCTTCTTCTCGAGTAAAAGCTTTAGCTCTTGAAAACTTATACTTTCTAAAAACCGAAAACTTGTCCTTACAAATTGAAAACATGGTACAAGACAAAGACCAACATGTTACTACTTCGGCTTTTCGATATTTATTAAAAAACTATCAGCAAAATACCATCGTTTTATTTGAAAAATATATCAATAGCGAAGATAATACGATTAGTAACGCAGCATTATTAGGTTTATCCTTAGAGTTAAGAAATAATCAATTACTGCAAAACAAATTCAATTTAGAGCAAAAAATAGAAGATGCACTTACTAAATATTTAGAATTACAAAATGAAGAATTTAAAAGCAATACCATAAAAACTATTTTAGAAAGTATAGGTAATGCCAAATTAACCACGTATTATAATGTGATTAAAACCCAATTGCTTTCCAAAGATATTGAAATAGTAAAAACAGCCATACGTAGTGCTTCCAAAACCTTAGATTCTGATTTTTTAGATTTAATAATTGCACATTTATCGGTAAAAGAAACGAGATATATTGCCGTAGATGCTTTATATGCTTATAACGAACCTGTTATTGATATTTTATATCATAAAATAATAACAGAAACTATTGACTTTGAAGATGCAGCCTTTGCCATATTAGTAGTTGAAAAATTTAAATCTCAGAAAGCAATCAATACCTTAATTAAGTTAACCAATGACACTGAACATACGGTAAAAGTGGAAGCTATTGAAGCATTGAAACGCTTAAAATGGAAATACCCAAACTTAAAAATTAAAGATCGATTTATTGTCGATAAAATATTAGACGAATGTCAATTATATCAAAACACCTTAGCTGTAATACACACACAAATTGTAATTCAATATAAAAAGAAAGCTGGAGCTACAGAATCTAAAGATGAAAACGAAGCAAGAAACGGATTAATACACGTTTTAGAACATCGTTTAGATAGACAATTACAAAGAATTTTTAGCTTTTTAGGAATAAAATATCCTCCTAATGATGTGGATCCTATTCTAAATAGAATTATCAATGGTAAGGAAGAGCAACGCATTCATGCGATAGAGTTTTTAGATAATATACTAAATAACCAACTTAAAAAAGAGTTGATTCCGGTCGCGGAATCTGTTTTACTAGACTCCAATTCGGAAGAGAAAATTAAGAAATTAAATCTTAAGGTTTTAAGCGAATTAGAATGCTATCATGAATTATTAAAAAGGAAAGATGTAAAATTAAAATTTGCAGTACTCTATCTTATTGAAAAATCGAATACTGCAAATTACAAACCGGTTCTAGAAATGATTCTAATTAATGAAACCAATAAAAAAATTAGAGCAAACACGGAAGCTCTTTTGCAAACTATTTCTTAATTAACTTATCAATATTTGCTGCTAAATACATATGGTCTGAAGCGGAGTTTTTTCGTAATACGTTGGTCATTAAAACTACTAGATAATTTGTGCCATCTGGATGTTCAACAATGGCAACGGAGTTCATAAAATTCTGAACATTCCCCTTATATTTTCCACATTCTTCCCCTTTACTTCTATCGCATTTATATAAACTACCAGATTTAAAATACACAGCTGCATCTTTTAATGCCGGAGATTGCGCATAACGAATTCGTCTATCTGTCATATATAATAATCGTTTCATTTCTAGGCTAGATTGCGCGTCTACAACATTACCTTGTTCTAATTGCACTAGAAATTTCATAATACCAAGTGGCGTACCAATACTTCCACCTTTATCGCCAACATAAGTATTTGCTCCTCTAGTAAAAAAGCTTCCTAAACGCCATTCGTCGGTTGTTATTCCTAAATCACGTAATGGTATATTAACCACGTCATTTCCTATATCTGTTAATACCTTTCTTTCGGTAGTTTTAAAATACGTTAATGCTTCTTCTTCGGTTAACTCTGGGTATTTCTCACCAAAAGCTTGCATTAATAATACTTCACGCCAAACTATACTTGCCGCACCATTATTACTAACAGAAACCATATGATCTGCCCATTCAAATAAGGAAAACGAATCGCTAGCAGTTACTTGTCGTTTTACTAATTTCTTAGTTTCTATATTATAAATAGGAATGGTATGCTCATCCGTTAAGCCCCAAACTCCAGAAGTAACAACTTTAGTTTTTAATAGCTGAATACGCTTATCAAAATCATCCGGATAAATTTTTGCTAGCTGATCAAATAAACCTATTAAAACTGCTAGTTTCCCGACACTTCCTGGTTGATAACCGTAAGTTTCGTTTCTATGTGCATATTTAATTTGATATAGGTTTGTAATATCTAAAATAGTTAAAGAATAACTTTTATCTAGTCCTCTAAATAAGTTGCTAATCTCTTGCTGAAAGGCAGGGCTTTCCTTAAAAAAACAATGTAAACTGTCGGATGCTTTTTCTCTTAAGTTTAATTTAATGTCTGCATACGATTTAAAAGCTCCTTCTGGCAAGGTAGATTTTTCTACAATTTCGCCACTTTTAATTAGTTCTAATCGCTTTAAACGTTTTATTCCCGTGTACTCATAGCCATCAATAGGATATACCATTATTGTGGTAAAAGCAGAACTAACGCATATTACTAATAATACTAAAATTATTTTTTTCATGTTTTATTTTTTATATTTTTTTTAAAAACGAAATCACTTTATTCGTATCAATAGTTGGTGTTATGGATTCTAAATACGAAGAACTTAATGCTTTCTTATTTTCTACAAAAGGTCTAATTTGAAACAACCATAATTTGTCATCCTTAAATCCTAACTCTACATCATAAGCTCCATCATAATCGGAGTTTGTTTCTTTTGGCATTCTTTCTCGTATTGTTTTTGCAAGCTGTTTAATATCCTGAAGGTTTTGCGTATTTAAAATAGGCTGAACAAAGTTCGCTGTCTTTTTAAGTGTCCCACCAGTTATTGGTAGACTATTATAAAAGCGCTCTCTAGAAGGTGCTAATAACTGATTGCCACCTGCATCTTTCAGTAAATACGTTTCTGCTGACTGTCCGTCTACCGCGCCACCTGCTCCTCTACTAAAAGCTATAGTTAAATCTTTATCGTTACCAGAAGTCAATCCTTTAGTAATTAAAACCCCTGAATAATCTACATCTACGCTAGGAATTACTAAAATAGAAGGGAATACATTTTCGGGATTTAATAAATATTTCTGTCTCCATTTAAAACTACGTTCTGTATAAGGAGAAGCCCAAACATCTTTTATACCTTCTAATATTTTGTTTTTATCGACCACATTGAATAAGGTTAGATTTAAGCCTGCTCCTGTAAATTCTTTTAAATCTTCCATGTTAGTATCACTCCTTAAAAATACCGGAATTTCTCCTAAGCCTTTTCCTAACACCGATTTAAAATCCTTTTCCATTTGTGATATAAAATCGGACTTTAAAGGCATTTTTTTAATGGCTGCACGTAAGATTTCTAGCTTACCTAATTGATAATACTCAATCTCTTCTTGAGCAATACCTTTGGCTTCCATTGCAGTTGCTTCTTGAAACATGGCAGTTAAAAATTGCCAATACGATTGGTTTTGTTCCGGCATTTCTTGATCCATATGATCTCTAAATATTCCAAAAGGAATCACTAAACCTTCTACTACTTGCTCTGGGAACATTTTTTTAAGCTGTCCTAAATTGGCTGCTTTTGGTCCGCAAATCTTACCCGAATTACTAGCATCTACACTTCGTAGGTTTAAAACTTTGGTTTCATTTAAAACAATGTTTTCCACAGGGACTTCAATTTTTCCTTCTTTACGTTCTTTTTTTGCAAATAAGGCGACTTCTTCCGCAGACATATCTTTCTCTGCTTTAATAATCACATTTCCATTATTAGAAACGGCATAAAATACTTTTTGCCCACTAAATGATTTTAAATTATCTAGGTTTTCATCAGATAATGCAGCATTTGGAATTCCCAAATTACGTGCTAATAACTGCACGTGCGACACCATATTCCCTTCGGAAACGGTTGCTATTCCAGCAATTGGTTTTAAATCTGCTGGCGGACGTTGAAACACATATATTTTATTAGAAGATACTTCAATAGCATCTGGAGATCCGGCAACAACCACTAATTCACCAAAAGCATAACCCGGATTTAAACCACGAATGGTACTCTGATTTGGAATGTTTAGTACTTTATTGGTTAACGACGATTCTTTAGCTATAAATTCGCCTAATTCACCTACTGCCTTACCTAAATGTAAAGCAATAGAACCTCTAATTTTATCATCAATAAAACCATAAGCTAATGGTTCAAAATTGGTATAAATATCGACCTCGTTTTGGTAATTCGCTTTCACCATTCCAGAACTCCACTCTACCAAACTTCTTCCGTTTTGTAAAGTAGACGTTAAATCTCCAAGCGTTGCTTCATTAATAGTATTAGGAGATTTACTTAAGTTTAAAGATTCCCATTCGTGTAGTTCAATATAACCTGTTGCAGCTGTTGCCATGCCCAAATAACATACTTTATCTACTAACTGCTCTAAGGTTTCCGCTTGCCAAAGTGGTGCGTTTTTTAAAATAACTTCTTCTAATTTAATAGAAACATCTAGCATTTGTAAACGTGCTAAAGGTCTTTTTTCAGATAACAGATTGGCTCTTAAGTTAACTAGTAATTCTGCAGTATCTTGAATGAGGTCTGCAACATTTGTTGTGGTATTATTTGCGAAAGCATAATCTTTAAAGGCTTCCCCAAAAGGCGTTGTTTTTAATAAGGTAGATTTTTGCTGTAACGAGATTAAATCTATTGGTTTAAAAAAAGTAGTCATAGTACCTACTAATTCCTCTAACACTTTAGTTTGACTACTAGATAGTTTCCCTGTATGCTTGGTTTTAAAAGCTTTCACTTTTTGAATATCCACAATTTCTGGTTGCGCATGTATTTTAACTCGTAAATCCATGAATGCAGGATACAAATCAGAAAGCACTTTAGACTGACTACGCATCAATTGTGCTAGATTATCATCACCACTATGCGGAATATCACTTAAAGACTGTCTTATTAAATAATAATTATCTACCAACAGTTCATCTTTAGAAAGCAACCAATTATAAAAATCGACTCCCCAAGCTTCTTCATCTTCCGATTGGATTGCACCTCTATAAAATTGGCTTTTTTGATTAATCCAACCAGCATCAACAGCTCTTAAATATTTATCTATTTGGTATTGTTTTAATCTGGAATTATTATTATCCGCATCCCAAAATGCTTCGTTTTTTGTGTTCGTTAAAATCTGACCTAAAAAAACATGATTGCTTTTCGCTAGTTTTTCAACTTCATCTTTATATCTAGCATGCTGATTTCCAGGCCCAATATTATCTGGACAAGGATCTTTTGGTTGTCTAATACTTCCGTCTGTACAAAACCAACGAATGTCTTTATACGGACCACGAAGATCGTTTTTGTATAAGGAGATTTGCTCTTTTATCTTCTCTGAATCCAGCTTTTGTGCCATTAAGGAAGAAGAACATAAAAAAATACTAAAGCAAAATAGAAGTCTATTTTTCATTTTAATTATTAGGGTTGATATAAATTATAATATATCACTAATATATATAATAAACAATATGAAAACACATAGCTAATATTAAAAATGAAAAAGTTTTATAGGACTATCCTTTTAAACATACAAAGAGGTTTTAATACACGAATATTTGAAAAAAAAGAGAGTTAAAACATAGCAATAGCTTAGCTAATTCGGTGCTTTTACGCTGTACTAAGTAACCTTTTTGGAATCCGTTTTTAAGTCCATATCTTTTTATAAAATGGACATCTAACATCAAACAGTGGATGAAATTTAAGAAAACTAAAATGTAATCTTCTCTTTAGTCAACAAATATTATTTTAAAATAGCACGACCTAAACATCTCTAAACAAGCGGTATAATTTTATAAAAAAAAGAGTTAAAAAATATTCCAAAAAAATCCTTATTTTTATTTGGAATAAATATAAATAAGGATACTTTTGTAAAAAATTTAAGACGTGTTTCCATACCAAACATTATCCATTTATCTATTTCTATTTTTTAGTATTTCTGCTATTGCTCAGCAAGGAGATTTTTACGGTAAAGTAAAATTTGACACTAAAGAACCCGCTGTTGCTACCTATATCATGCTTAAAGGTGAATCCATTCAAAAAGAAACAAGCGCAAATGTAAACGGTGCTTTTAATTTTAAAAACCTTCCGTTTGGCACCTATACCCTAGCATTTTATTCCTTAGATGCAAAACCTAAAACGATTACGGTATTGTTGGATTCTAAAAGTAAAGAGGTGAATATTGTTTTAGAAATTTCGGAATTTCAAGAATTAGACGAAGTACTTGTCAGATCGAAAACAGTACAACAAAAAATAGAGGAAAAAGGATTTGCAGTTAATGTCATTGAAACCAAAGCTGCAGCAATACAATCCATTCAAGTAAATGAATTATTAGATCAATCTGCTGGTGTTCGTGTTAGACAATCTGGTGGTTTAGGTTCTCATGCACACTATAACTTAAATGGAATGACCGGAAATTCTGTTAAAGTCTTTATTGACGGTGTTCCTATTCGAAATTTCGGACCTTCCTTTTCTTTAAACAGCATCCCTCCTTCTTTAATCAAACGAATAGAAGTTTACAAAGGTGTTGTGCCTCCGCATTTATCCGATGATGCCATGGGTGGAGCCATTAACATTGTGCTTAATAGTATTACTAAAAACGAATTAAAAGCATCCATTTCTGCTGGATCTTTCGGAACCTATCGTGCAGATATAAATGGTGGATACCGAAACAACAAAAATGGTTTTACCGCAAGAGGTTCTGCTTTTGTAAATTATGCCGATAACAATTATAAAGTTTCTGGAGATCAAGTTGCAGTAGCACTTTCGGCTGGTACTCCAGATGTTTATATTGAAGCAGAACGTTTTCATGACAGATACAGATCGCAAGGTGGTAAAGCAGAATTTGGTTATACCAATGTAGCATGGGCAGATAAATTACTAGCGAGTGTATTGCTTTCCAACATGGATCAGCAAATACAAACAGGTGCTACTATGGAAATTGTTTATGGTAATAGATTTACCGAACAAAGTACCAATATGTATAGTTTAGATTATGCTAAAAAAGATTTTATTAAAAATCTAGATTTCAGTGCTTTTGCTTCTTTCTCCAAATTACACCGAAAAACTATAGATACTATTGCTACGCAATACAGTTGGTTAGGGCATCCTACCAGTTATTATAACGATCCAGACGTTTGGGCTTCTGGAGCGGAAGCTGGAGATCCAACATTACAAAAAGATATCGATCAAACGATTAATACAAGAACAAACTTAGCATACCACCTAAACGAAAATAACACCATTCAATTAAACCATTTATTAAATACGTTTACTAGAGATTCTGACGATCCCATGCTTCCTGCTGTAGAAAATGCACTAAAAGAAGAACGTGAATACAGCAAATCTATTTTAGCACTTTCCTTTGAGAACTTAGCATTTAAAGATAAACTAAGGACTTCTATTTTTGCAAAATCCTATTATATGGATAGAACTTCTAAATTAAGAACTAGAACTTCTAACACCTCTACTGCCACTATAGTGATTGAAGAAAACAATATAAGCTCTAACGATTTGGGTTATGGAGGTTCCATTTCTTATACCTTTTCTCCAAAGTTCACCGTATTTGGTTCTGCTGAAAAAGCGATTCGTTTACCTGAAGCTAACGAGGTATTTGGTAATGTTGCAGCTAATGTAAATGCTTCCGTAAATCTGAAACCAGAACATAGTAACAACTATAATTTAGGATTTACCTATGAGAATATAGCGTATAAAAAACACACTTTCGGAGTAACATCTAATGTATTTATTAGAGACACCGAAGATCTAATTATGCAATTCCCTACAGGAAGTAATGAGGAATTCTTCGAAAATTCTAATATCGGAAAAATCTACACAGAAGGTTTTGACTTTACGCTAAACTATAATTATGACGAAAAAATATATTTCAGTGGTAACACTTCTTTCTTTAATGCTCGTGATTATAATGTCACCTATGATGTGAACGGAAACCCAATTACACCTAGCTATGAAAGGCTAGCCAATACGCCATATTTTACAATGAATTATAATTTAAAATTCGATACACCGAATTTTATTCAAAAAGGATCCAAACTATCTAGTTACACCAATTTACTTTATGTACATGAATTTTTCAGACATGGTAGTACGCTTGGTGGAGCAGGAAAAACAATAATTCCTAGTCAAACATCTTTCGATGCAGGATTTGCATATACTTTTCCGAAAAAGAAAATCACATTAAGTTTTGATGTAAAAAACATATTGAACAATCAAATATTCGATAATTACGCGCTGCAAAAACCAGGAAGAGGTTTTTATAGCAAACTTTCATTTACAATTTTATAAAACCAATTTTAATCTAAACATTATGAATTTTAATTTCAAATCTTTATTAAATATAGTCTGTTTATCGGCTATAACTTTAGTTACATTTTCTTGTGGTAGTGATGATGATATTTCTTCTGGAACCACTGAGGGAGAATCTGCTTATAGACCATACCATTTAGTAATAGGATCTAGCTCAACAGGAGATTCTGCTACATATACACAAGGAGTTACGGTAGAAGAACTTAACGACCCAACCAAAACATTTACATTTAATGGTTTTGGTTATGAAGTGCCTTCTACACGTACAGCAAGAGTTTACACATCTAATGATGGTAAAACGGTATACAACTTGAATTATGGTGGTGGTGATATTTCAAAATATAACTACGTGAGCGGACAAAACTATAATTTAAGTTTAACAACCGATATTCAAGCGGTAATGGGAACAGCATATCCGCGTTGGACAAAAATTGATGATAATTATGCCATGTTGCATAATGTAATTACAGAAAACATCTATGAAGATCCAACAGATGAAACTTCGCCTTACATTAGAACTATCGCGACAGTTACTTTAGCAAGAGTAGATTTAAATACCATGTCTGTTTTAGAAAATACTTCTTTTGAATTCCCATATAGCAATGATGAAACTGCAGAAGGAATTCACACCTTTCGTATTGATGCTCCTGTAATTACCAATGGAAAATTATACTATGGTGTTGCTAAAAGATTTTTTGATGCTTTAACTGGTGAAAATGGAACTATGGTTTATGATAACGTAGAGACATTAGTTGTAGATTACCCGTCTTTAGATAATGAAACGACGATTGTTTCTACATTAGCACAAGGTTCTACTAACGGTTACAGAACTCCTGTTGCGCATAAAGATGCATTTGGAGACACCTACCAACTAGTAACTAACGGAGATGCTTCTATAATGAAAATTAGTAATGGTGTTTATGATACTGCATACAATACATTTAATATTAAATCACTTTTAGGTCATAATGCAGAAGCGAACACAGGTTGGTTTTATGTAGGTAATGGAATAGGTTATGTTCCTGTTTTAAATACAGATTTAGGAGATAATGCAAGTTCTAATTGGGATATTGTTCGTGTAGACGTTTATAATAAAACAGCTGTGAAATTAAATATTTCTTTAGACTTATGGTTACGTCAATACCAATGGGCAAGTGTTATTGATGGTAAATTATATATGGCATTAACCTCTTTAGGAGGATCTGGTAATGTATATATTTTAGATCCAAGTTCTACAAGTGCAGATGGTTTTACAACTGGAGCAACTCTACATACAGGAACTTCGGATGCTTCTTATATTGGATTATTCTAAAACTGAATGCCATTTTAAATAAAATTAAAAAGCCAAAACAAGATATTGTTTTGGCTTTTTTCTACTTAGTTATTAGGTATTTAGGAAAGCATCTTAGAATAGAATTGGTCTTTATGTGATCTATAATTACCGATTGCTTTTATATATTTTTCTCTTAAATTTTCATGCTTATTAATATAAAATAAATCGCATTCAAAATCATCACATTCTTTATAATGTACCATACTATTTTTATAACTCAGCAATTCATTTAAAAAAGATTGATTTTTAATAATTAACTCTAAAAAGTGATCTCTAAATTCCCTGTTTTTAATAACGTTTGAAGCTATTTTTGCTAATCTATCACTTTCATTAAGAATATAATTAATATGAGACAGCCATAAGTTTAACTCTTCAGCACTTCTTTTCTGAACAATTTGCTCATCGCTATCATGGTTAAAAAATGTATTCAATTCCATAACTTTTATTTTTTATTTCTTTACTTTTTCTGTCCGTTTTACTTCTTTAATTTCTAAAGATTTCACACCTCCAGGAAACTCCCAATCTATCACATCTCCCTCTGCGTAGCCAATAATAGCTAAACCCATTGGGGTTAAAATAGAAACTTTTTTATTCGAAAAATTACTTTCTGTTGCTCCTACCAGTTGAAAATCATTTTGCCAACCATCTTTTGTTGCCACAACGACATTAGAATTAAACCGAATAATATCTTCTGGTAATTCTTTTTCATCTAATATTATAGCACTTTTCAACTCTTCCTTCAATCTTAAAATAGAGGACTTTCTTGTAGATTCTTTATAACTTTCAGATAAATTAAGTAACTGTTTTAATGTAACATATTCCTTTTTCTCTAATACTATACTGCCATACTTCATGTTCTGTTCTTTTTAAATTATTAAGGAAAAATTCCTCGTTGTACATACGCCTTTTCAATACGTTCTATTGCTATAAAATAAGCTGCCGAGCGTAAATCTATGTCTTTACTTTCTGCTTTATTTAGCACCTTATTAAAGACCTCTTTTATTTTTTTATCTAGTTTGATTAAGATTTCATCTAACTCCCACAGCTCTCCGTTTCGGTTTTGTAACCATTCAAAATAACTACCAATTACACCTCCAGAATTACATAAAATATCTGGAATGATGGTACTTCCCTTTTCTAATAGTATTTTTTCTGCTTCCACAGTTGTTGGTCCGTTTGCACCTTCAGCTATTAAAAAAGCTTTAATATCGTTAGCATTTTCTTTAGTAATTTGATTACCTAATGCTGCAGGAATACAGATATCACAGTCTAAAGCAAAGAAATCTTCTTTTAAAACAGCTGTAGCGCCTGGGAATCCTTGAATACTTCCTTGGTTATTTTTAATGTATTCAAACAAATGCTCCACAGACAATCCTTCGGTGTTAGAAATAGATCCAAAAGCATCCTGAACACCTACCATTTTGGCACCTTCTAATTCTAAAAAGTGTGCTGCCCAATAGCCTACGTTTCCAAAACCTTGTACAATAAAAGTTTTTCCTTTTAGGTCTACATTCTTATTTTCTGCCCAATATTTAATGGTTAAAAACACACCAAATCCTGTTGCTCTATCTCTACCTTCTAATCCTCCAGAACCTACAGGCTTTCCGGTTACTACGTGTTGGTTTTTAGAACGTTCAGATGGTGCTTTTGTAGACATATAGGTATCTGCAATCCAAGCCATAGTTTGCGAATTTGTATTTACATCTGGAGCTGGAATATCGTGTTCTGGTCCAATATTTTCTCCTAAAGCATACGTAAAACGTCTTGTAATACGTTCTAATTCTCCATTAGAATATTTTTTAGGATCCATTTGAATTCCTCCTTTTGCTCCACCATAAGGCAATCCTGCTAGTGATGTTTTCCAGGTCATCCACATTGCTAATGCTTTTACAGAATCTATATCTATTGTAGGATGGTAACGTAATCCTCCTTTATACGGACCTAAAGCGTTGTTGTGCTGTACTCTGTAACCTTTAAAAATCTCCACTTCTCCATTATCCATACGCACTGGAAAATGAATGATTAATTCGTTATTAGTTACTTCTAGTATTTTTCTAATGTTTGGATTTAAATCAACCATATTTGCTGCAGTATCAAATTGTTGCATAACATTTGCCAGCATCCCTTGTTTTGGTTGTTTTTTCTTTTTTAATTCTTTTGTTAAAGTCATCTTTTGTTTTGTTTAGATCATTTCAATAGCACGCTCGGTAGTTTGGTACTCGAAGGCCTTTTTTGTAGTTCGTTTTTCTTGGTCGTAATTATTAATAGCAGCTATTTCATGCTCACTACAAGACCATATAAAATTTTTATTTGTAGTCAAACTACAGTCGTTGTTATATTTGCAATTACTGCATAAGCTGTTTTCCATAACACTATTCATTTTTTAGTTTTATATATTGTAAACCTAAAGGCAACTGCTGTGCCATGAAAAGAATAGTTTTATTTAAAAACTACTAAACCGCTGTAAGACAATATTTTACAAAGAGAAAATAAGAGTATAGAATTATATTGATGTGAGGTGATTTTACGCTACTGTGTAAATATTACGCACTTTTAGAAGCGCTTTATTTTATTTTTTCACCTAAGGTTTTACGATCTATTTGAAGAATTTTAGCCGCTTTCGTTTTATTATTATTGGTAGCCTCTAAAACTTTAAGGATGTATTTTTTCTCCATTGCTTTTAAAGGTAGGAACTCCTGATTTTCTTCTGGGAAGGCAATCGTATATTTTAAATGATCCGGTAGATCTTGAATACGAACCTGCTTTTCGCACATAATTACAGCGCGCTGAATAACATTTTCTAGTTCTCTAATATTTCCTGGCCAATTATATCGTTCTAAAGCAGCAAGTGCTTCTGAAGAAATAGAGATTAATTTGTCTTTAAACTCCACGCCATACTTAAACAAAAACTTATTTACTAAAAGAGAGATGTCTTCTTTTCGTTCTCTTAATGGAGGAACTTCTATCTCAACAACGGTTAAACGATAGTAAAGATCTTCCCTAAAACGCCCTGTTTTTATTAGGTCTTTCAGATTGACATTGGTTGCAGCAATGACGCGAATATCTACAGGTTCTACCTTTTGTGAGCCTACACGAACCACTTCCTTTTCTTGTAAAACACGCAACAAACGCAATTGTGTTGCTAAAGATGCATTTCCTATTTCGTCTAAAAATATAGTTCCTTTATTTGCTGCTTGAAAGAATCCATTTCTATCATTCTCTGCACCTGTAAAAGCACCTTTGGTATAACCAAACAACTCCGATTCTAATAAGTTTTCAGGGATAGCACCACAATTTACAGCAATAAAAGGTGCTGTTGCATATTTACCCATATAATGAATAGAACGCGCAACTAGCTCTTTTCCTGTTCCGCTTTCTCCGGTTATAAAAACGGTTGCTTTATTATTTTTAACACGATCGATAACATCGGTTACTTTTTTTATCGCTGGAGATTGTCCAATAAGTTCACCATAGGCCTTTTTATCTTCCGTTTTATTAGAAGTAACTAGCACTTTTTTTGGTTGTTCTTTTAAAGCTTTTGCAACGGCTGTTTTTAATTCCTCTTTAGTAAATGGCTTGGTTAAATATTCCATTGCTCCAGATTTAAAGGCATCTAAAGCACCTTCAATAGAAGGAAAACCAGTAACCACTAGTTTTGGTATGTTTGGAAAATGCTCGGAGACATATTTTACCAACTCTAAACCATCTACACCAGGCATTTTTAAGTCGGTAATTAATAAATCTATCGACTTATCTTGTAAGATAGCAATAGCTTCTTTTACCGAAACCGCCTTATACGTATGATAATTTAATGCTTGTAAATGTCGTTGAATGAGCTCTAAAATATGAACATCATCATCCACAATTAATATATTTTCACGATTTAATTCCATGCTTTAATTTTTAGGAAGGTTTATAGTAAAAATAGTTCCTTTTGGAATATTGGGTTTATGTTTTATGCTTCCTTTATGACTTTTAACAATACCATGTACAACGCTTAATCCTAAACCAGAACCTTCTCCAACAGGTTTTGTTGTAAAAAAAGGATTAAAAATACTTTCGCTATTCGCTGCATCAATTCCTTTTCCTTGATCGCTAATTTGTATTTCAATATCCTTTTCATTTTGGATTACATGCACTTTTATAATACCGTTTTTTGGTGAAAAATAAATAGCATTAATAACTAAATTAAAAATAACTTGGGTTAACTGAATAGCGTCTACACGAAGTGGAATATCTGTATCTTCAAATTGCAATTGGCAATCAATATTCTTTTTAATGAAATTAGGTTTTAAAAGACTGATGGCATCTTTAATAATTGGAACGATATTCGTTACTTTCATTTGCTGTGGCATATCACAAGAAAAAAACATGAGTTTTTTAACTACTTCTCTCGAATAAATTGCACTATTTGTAATTTTTTCTAAATCGTTTATAGCTTTTGTATTATTTACAAACTGCTCTTTCAATAGCTCTGAATACCCTAAAATATTTGCCAATGGCGTATTAAGTTCATGCGCAATTCCTGCTGTGATTTCTCCTAAAATAGCTAAACGGTCTGTACGTTCTATTTGTCTTCTAGTTATCGCTTCGTTTTCTAGAATTTGTTTTCGTTCTAATAAATTCCCAATTTCTAAAGCTACTTTTTGTAAAAGCTGTTTTTCTTCATTTAAAAAACTATTCGCAGTATATTTAGATTCAGAATACCCAATTTTTATAGAACCAATTGGTGTATTAAAGGTTTTAATAGCCGAAAGAATAAACACTTTTTCTACAGGGGCTTTTCCTGTTTTAAATAATGCATCCTCTATCAATATTTCTACGGAAGCATCTTCCGGAAAACGAATAGCATCTTTTAAACTTATTGCTATCGCTTGTATGGTAGGATTAATGTCTTCAATATTACAATTAGCGATATACGAACTTATTGCATACAAACAAGTAAGCTCTTTAATACGCTCTTTTAATTTATCTTCTGTTGTAATTAATGGTGCCATAATACTAATTTACAAAACAAAAATACATATTTTAATTCATGCGTTTGTTAAATTTTAGCTTGATAGGTATACAAGTCAAAGTATCTACCTTTGGATGCAATTAAGGTATCATGATTTCCTCGCTCTGCAATTTTCCCATTTTCAATTACCAAAATTTGATCTGCTTTACGAATCGTACTTAATCGGTGCGCAATCACAATTGTTGTTCTATTTTTAGTTAATTGCGCTAAAGATTTCTGAATTAACGCTTCACTTTCGGTATCTAAATTAGAAGTCGCTTCGTCTAAAATAATCACTTTTGGATCTGCAAGAATTGCTCTAGCTATTGCAATACGTTGTCTTTGTCCGCCAGACAGCTTCACACCTCTTTCGCCAATCAGTGTTTCTAAACCATCATCAAAACGATCCGTAAACTCATTCACATAAGCTGCTTTAACTGCTGCTTGTAATTGTTCTTCGGAAGCATTTGGTCTAGGAAACATAATATTTTCTCTAATGGTTCCTTCAAACAAAAACTCATCTTGCAACACAACTCCTAAATGTCTTCGGAAGCTATTTAATTTTACTTTAGATAAATCTTTACCATCGATGGTTATTTGACCCGATTCCGGATTTAAAAAGGTAGCAGATAATCCTGCAATAGTAGATTTTCCGGATCCCGAACTACCAACCAAAGCAATCACAGAACCCGAAGGTGCTTTAAAACTAATATCATGAAGCACAGACTTTCCTTCTTCGTATGCAAAAGAAACATCCTTAAATTCTATTTCTCCTTTAAAATCTTGCAATTCTTCAGTACGATTGGCATCATCCTCTTCCGCAGCCATATTCATCAATTCTTCCGTTCTATCTAATCCTGCTAATGCTTCGGTTAACTGACTTCCAATATTACTCATTTGAATAATTGGAGCAATCATAAATCCTAAAACTAAAGTGAAGAATAGAAAATCTCCCGTAGTCATTTCGCCAATAATCATATAATAGCCACCAATTCCCATGATTCCAGTAGTTGCAACTCCTATTAAAAAAGTAGATGAACTAGTCATTAAAGCAGTAGCGGTTAAACTCTTTTTTACATTTTGAAACAATCGATCTACTCCTTTTTCAAAAGCTAGATTTTCTTGTTCTTCGGCATTAAACGCTTTAATGACACGAACTCCAGCTAAAGTTTCGGTTAATCGACCTGTAACCTCTGCATTAATTTTACCTCTAGTTCTAAAAATGGGTCTTATATATTTAAATGCTTTTAATGCGATTATTCCGAAAATAGATAATGGAATGAATACAAAAAGTGTCATCCAAGCATTTAGTTTAATTAAAATAATTAGAGATACTACTGCAGTAAATGTTCCTCCAACTAATTGCACTAAACCTGTACCAATAAGATTTCTAACACCTTCTACATCGGTCATTATTCTAGAAACTAATGCACCAGATTTTGTATTATCAAAAAAGCTAATAGGAAGCGATAGCACCTTTTTTTGTACTTGTGCTCGTAACTCTGAAATTAAGTATTGTGCCTGAACACTCAATATTTTTGTCAATAAATAAGAAGTAACTGCTTGGACTAAAATTGCAAGTAATACAATACCTATTAAAGTGTATAACTGACTAGGATCTTTAGATGGCACAACGTCATCAAGCAATACTTTACTTTGCCAAGGCAATATTAACCCAGAAATACTTTTAATGATGATTAGGATCAAACCAATGAATACCAATTTACGTCTTGGCCAAATAATGGTCTTAAAGGCCTTAACCATAGTTACTTTTGGTTTTGTTTTATCTTTATTATCCGAAGATTTTAAATGCTGCATTTTATTAAATTTATTATGCGAAGATACGCTGAAAAAACAATCTGTTTCTCCTAATAAATTAATGTTTTGTTAATTCAAAAAAAGAAAGATGTAATGTTAACTTTTAACGTACTTTTGCCAAATGCAAAAAAAACAAACTGTAAAATTTGAATTTATAGCCTTAATGGCTTCCTTAATGTCTATTGTTGCTTTAGCTATTGATGCTATTTTACCTGCAATGTCGGCAATCGGGATTTCAATTAACAGTCTGGATACCAACAACAACCAATTGCTAATTACCATGATTTTTCTTGGTTTAGGTTTTGGTCAATTATTATTTGGACCATTGTCCGATAGTTTTGGAAGAAAACCAATTGTATATATTGGGTTTTCTGTTTTTGCTGTTGCTAGTGTTATTTGTGTGCTCGCTCCTTCCCTAGAATGGATGGTTGCTGGAAGAATTTTACAAGGTATTGGCTTAGCAGCACCAAGAACCATTGCCATTGCTGTTATTAGGGATATGTATAAAGGCGATTACATGGCAAAAATCATGTCTTTTGTAACTACCTTTTTTATTTTAGTTCCTGTTATTGCTCCTGTAATGGGGAAATTTATTTTAAACCATTATAATTGGAAAGGCATTTTTTATGTACAATTAGTCATGGCTTTATTAGTCAGTATTTGGTTTTGGAAAAGACAACCAGAAACCCTAAAACCAGAATATAAAATTAAGTTTACCAAGCATGTTTTTCTGGATGGTTTAAAGGAATTAATAAAACACAAAGAAACCATGGGATTTACCGTTATTTCTGGTCTTATTTCTGGGGCTTTTATTGTGTATTTAAGCGCATCCCAAATCATTTTTGAAAACCAATATGGTTTGATTGATGAGTTCCCATACATTTTTGCTGGCTTAGCTGCCGGTGTTGGTTTATCTACTTTTTTAAATGGTAGTTTTGTTATGCGAATAGGTATGTGGCGTTTGTCTTATTTAGCAATTATACTATTTAGTGTAAATGCGTTCATATATGTGCTTCTTTTTTGGAATTCTGCAAACCCACCCTTAGCAATAATTCTCTTATTTATGGCGGTTCAGTTTTTTACTATTGGCTTTATTTTTGGAAACTTAAGAGCTATAGCCATGGAACCTATTGGCCATATTGCAGGAATTGGGGCAGCAATTACAGGATTTGTATCGACATTAATGGCTGTGCCAATTGCTAATTTTATTGGAAGCTTTGTTAAAGATACTGCCTTACCGCTATTTATAGGTTTCACCGTTTTTGGAACCCTTTCTTTCTTTATTTTTATTCGTATGCGTGTTTTGCATTCGCGAAGTTTGGTGGATGCTTAATTACATTTAGCTGTTCTCAACACCATTTTCAAAAAAAACATACTCGTTTACGCGCTCCTTCCTTTAACTAAAGGAAGGTGGTTTTTGTTGTAACAAAAATCGGATGGTTTGCAGAGAAAGGCGAAGCTCTTTTAATAAAACTTTTCTTTTTTCTTTACGTTCATTTTGTCTTGATACAAAACGAACCAAACCTGCCTGTCGGCAGGCAGGAAATCAGTATCAAAAGTAGGAAATTACTAAAGTACCATTCGCTGCTACATTAATAATCATCCTTTTTTGGTGTATATATTTTCAATCCTTGATTTTAACTTAAAACTTTAACAATTGCTCATTATTTCTTAAAATCGTTCATTCCGATGTTGTCCGAATTTCAAGTAGCATCAAATTCTAAGATGTATTTACAGCGTCATTACAATTACAAACATATTCGTTTATGGCTCCTTCCTTTAGTTAAAGGAAGGTGGTTTTTGTTGTAACAAAAATCGGATGGTTTGTAGAGAAAGGCGAAGCTCTTTTAATAAAACTTTTCTTTTTTCTTTACGTTTATTTTGCCTTGATACAAAACGAACCAAACCTGCCTGTCGGCAGGCAGGAAATCAGTATCAAAAGTAGGAAATTACTAAAGTACCATTCGCTGATACATTAATAATCATCCTTTTTTGGTGTATATATTTTCAATTCTTGATTTTAACTTAAAACATTAAGAATTGCTCATTATTTCTTAAAATCGTTGATTCCGACGTTGTCCGAATTTCAAGTAGCATCAAATTCTAAGATGTATTTACAGCGTCATTACAATTACAAACATATTCGTTTATGGCTCCTTCCTTTAGTTAAAGGAAGGTGGTTTTTGTTGTAACAAAAATCGGATGGTTTGCAGAGAAAGGCGAAGCTCTTTTATAAACTCGGCTTTCTTCAAATTCCAAAAAAATTCCCTCAAACTTAAAACACAAATTAAACCTTGCTGTCACATCGAGTGATGCTAAGGCATGAAGCACTGTATCGAGAAGCATCTATAAACACAAACCTGTTCTCGATACATTTCTCCTTTCGTCGAAACACTCGAACTGACAAAAGTCTTTATTCCTTAAAAACTCCCCGAATCCACATCTTTAATAAAATCAATCAGTCCTTTAAAAAATACTTTCTGATCATCAAATTGCGAAAGATGACTTCCGTTAGGGCAAAGTAAAAAGCGTCCGTTTTGTACTTCAGTACTTATCCATTTCATGTGTTCTGGATCCATAGTATCATGCGTTGCACCAATAGTTAATGTTGGAATTTTAATTTCTTTCAATCGATCGGTAACATCCCAATTTTTCAGGGTTGCATCTCCTTTTATTCCGAATTCACTTGGTCCTTGCATAGTCACATATACCTCCGGATTTAAATGCTTAAAGCCTCTATTTATTGGTTCTGGCCACTCGGAAACAGGCATTCGAATCACGTGTTCTGTATAGTAATTATTGACAATCAATTCCATGTACCGCGGATTGGTATAATCTTCTTTGTCTTCATAACTCATAATCTCTTTTAAAACTTCTGGATCCATTTTTGGAGCAAGTACTTCGTCACTATATTTTTGATATTCTGGAATAGAAGCCACCATATTCGAAATAATTAATCCTTTTAAATTTTCTTGGTATTTCAAAGCATATTGCATCCCAAGAATTCCTCCCCAAGATTGTCCGTATAAATAAAAATTGTCTTTATCTAAACCTAAAGCAATTCGTACTTGCTCTACTTCTTCCACAAAACGATCTGAATCCCAAAGGCTTAAATCTTTTGGTTGATCACTGTAATACGATCCTAGTTGGTCGTAATAATAGTATTCTATATTTTCCTGCGGAAAGTAACCATCAAAGCATTCATAAATCTCATGTGTCATTCCTGGTCCGCCATGTAATAAAAGCACTTTCATGGTCGGATTATTACCAACACGCTTAGTCCATACTTTAAATTCCCCTTTTGGTGTTGTAATCGGAATCATTTTAATGCCGCCTAAAAATTGATCGTCCTTTTGAGGTACTAGATAGTTTTCAGCGGAACTATTTGTTGCTTCGTATTCTAAATGTCCAGCATGTTCTTGTGTATGCTCTTTTTTACAGTTCAAACAGCATACACTTAATACGACTAGTACTATTATTTTGATTTTCATAAAACGGAAGGATTTAGAATACTAAGTTAAAGAAATAAATCCTCATTTAATAACTATAGTATTTTAGCAACAATATGATAATTATCAGAATATTACCGCTTCTTTTTCTATAACTTAGTAGCATGAAGAATACTATTGCAGAACGTATTTTAGATTTCTTAAAAGGCTTTCCTCCTTTTGATGCCTTGACGCATGAGCAATTATTTAATATTGCCACCCAAGTTAAAGTGCATTATATAGAAAAAGACAACTATATTTTTAAGCAAAATGAAGATTTACACGATTCGTTTTACGTGGTAAAAGATGGCGCTATTGGTATTTATAGAGGAAATAGCTTGGTAGATGAATGTGATGAAGGCGATATTTTTGGCCTGCGTGCTTTAATTCGGAAAGATCAATATTTGCTAGATGCCAAAGCCATTGAAGAAAGTATTGTATACAGTATGTCTTCTAAAGTTTTAGAAGATATTATTATTACCAACCCAAAAGCGAATCAGTTTTTAATTGCCAGTTTTGCTACTAATACCCGCAATCCGTATTCGGAAGAAGACAAAGGAACCCTATTTGCTAACGAAAGTTTTTTACAACCCAATACCAATAGTTTTACCGAAGTACAATCTGCAAACTTCTCTAAAAACCCAATTGTTTGCCAAGCACATACTATTATAAAAGAAGCTTGTTTAGTGATGAGTGCACGCAAAGTAGGTTCGATTATTATTACCGAAAACAAGCAGCCAATAGGTATTATTACCGACAAAGATTTACGTAATAAAATAGCAACAGGATTACACACTATAAGCGAAGAAGTAGAAAGTATTATGTCGGCTCCTGTGATTACGTTTCCGCCAACCATAACCGTTGCCGAGGCTCAAATAGCCATGCTAAAAAATGAAATTTCTCATTTATGTATTACTACAGATGGCACGCCAAATTCGGAATTGATTGGCATTTTATCTGAGCATGATATTATTGTAATGCATGGCAATAATCCTTCCGTATTAATTAAAGAAATCAAGCGTGCAACCTCAGCCGAATCTTTAAAATTCATAAGAGAAAAAGCACAAGAACTACTTAAAAATTATATTGAACAGCATATACCTATTTCGTTTATCGCTAATATTATTTCAGCAATTAACGATGCCATTACAAAACGTATTATTCTATTAAGTATTACCGAAATACAAGAAGAACCTCCTGTAACTTTTGCTTGGCTGGCTATTGGTAGCCAAGGTAGAAAAGAGCAATTATTACTAACAGATCAAGACAATGCGCTAGTATTTGAAGATGTTTCCGAAGATAAAAAAGAAGCAACCACTTCCTATTTTTTAAAATTAGCAAAAGGGATTAACAATAAGCTAAATACGGTTGGTTTTGAACTTTGTCCAGCCAATATGATGGCTAGTAATCCCAAATGGTGTTTATCGGTTACCGAATGGAAAGCCCAATTTAAAAATTGGATTACCCATCCAGACCAAGATAAAATCATGCTTTGCAATATCTTTTTTGACTACGATTTGGTATATGGAAATCATGACCTGGTGAATGAGATGTCCACGAGTATTTTTGAAGCTATTGACAGCTATGAAATTTTCTTAAATTTCATGGGTCGTGATGCTCTAAAGAACCCAGCACCTTTAAGCTTTTTTAGAAATTTTTTAGTAGAAGATTCTGGCGAACATAAAGATCAGTTTGATATTAAAGCACGTGCTATTATGCCACTTGTAGATGCTGCACGACTGCTCGTTTTATCGCATAACACAAAAGACGTCAACAGTACAATTGAACGTTTTAAAAAACTTGCCGAGATAGAACCGCAAACCAAAGATTTATACGAATCTTGTATTAGTGCTTTTCGCATTTTATTGCGCTTTAGAACACAACAAGGTTTGAAAAATAACGATTCTGGGAGATTTATAGATTTGAATAGCCTGAGCAAAGCCGACAGACTAAAACTTAAAGGTTGTTTTAAACCCATAAAGGATATTCAAGATTTATTGAAAGTCCGTTTTAAACTCTCTCAATTATTATAAATGAATTGGTTTAAACGCAAAACATATCCAGACTTTTATAACGCTTACGCGGAAAGTTTTAAAGGCAAAAACAACCCTTTAGAAACTACACGATTTGTTGTTTTTGATACCGAAACTACAGGGTTAAATCCAAACGAAGATCTTATTTTATCTATTGGAACAGTAACCATACAAAACTTCAGTATAAACGTTTCCGATAGCTTGGAATGCTATGTGCAACAAGAACATTTTAATGCGGATACGGTAAAAATTCATGGTATTTTAAAAGCAGGATCTATTCGTAAAATAGAAGAAACGGAAGCCATAAAGTTATTCTTAAAACATATTGAAGGTGCTGTTTTGGTAGCACACCATATCGCTTTTGATGTGACTATGATTAACCAAGCTTTAAAACGAATGGATTTACCAAAACTTAAAAATAAACTAGTAGATACAGGGCTACTTTACAAAAAAACGAAATACGTAAAAGACCATACACATTATAGTTTAGATCAACTTTGCAATACTTTTAATATTACGATGCATGATAGGCATACTGCTTCTGGTGACGCGTATTTAACTGCTGTTTTATTTTTAAAGTTTGCTGCTTTATTAAAAAAGAAGAAAAATAGAGATTTGAGGTTAAGTGATTTTTAGAAGTCGTGTCTTAGTTCTCGATACAAAATTCTAAAAAAAAGAATTTCACTCGAACTGACAAGAAATAATTCAACTCAAATTGATAAATATTATACACTTCTTTTTGTCACTTCGAGTGATTTGTGAAGGATGAACAAATGGTATCGAGAAGCAATCTAACTCAAAAATTACCGATACAAAATTCTAAAAAAAAGAATTTCGTTTTGGCGCACCTTCCCTTAGCTAAAGGAAGGTGATTTGTTTGTTTTAACTAAAACCGGATGGTTTGTAGAAAAAGGAGAAGCACTTTATGATCTGTTTTTTTCTTAACATTCATTTTTCCTTGATGAAAAACGAACCAAAAAATCACGACCAAGCCAAGGAATTTTTTCAGTTAAGAAACTGAAAAACCAATTTGAAAATTCCGCGTCGAATATTGTTCTCCTGTTTTCGGAACTTTTCTTCTTTTATTCTTCGTCTTGGTGTTTCCATGCTTTGCATGGATTTCAAGTAGTATTAAACCTCAAGATATATTTACAGCTTCTAATTTAATAAAAAACATACTCGTTTTAGAGCTCCTTCCCTTAGCTAAAGGAAGGTGGTTTATGTTGCAACAAAATCAGATGGTTTGTAGAAAAAGGCGAAGCACTTTGTGATCTGTTTTTTTCTTAACATTCATTTTTCCTTGATGAAAAACGAACCAAAAAATCACGACCAAGCCAAGGAATTTTTTCAGTTAAGAAACTGAAAAACCAATTTGAAAATTCCGCGTCGAATGGTGTTCTCCTGTTTTCGGAACTTTTCTTCTTTTATTCTTCGTCTTGGTGTTTCCATGCTTTGCATGGATTTCAAGTAGTATTAAACCTCAAGATATATTTACAGCTTCTAATTTAATAAAAAACATACTCGTTTTGGAACTCCTTCCCTTAGCCAAAGGAAGGTGATTTGTTTGTTTTAACTAAAACCGGATGGTTTGTAGAAAAAGGAGAAGCACTTTATGATCTGTTTTTTTCTTAACATTCATTTTTCCTTGATGAAAAACGAACCAAAAAATCACGACCAAGCCAAGGAATTTTTTCAGTTAAGAAACTGAAAAACCAATTTGAAAATTCCGAGTCGAATGGTGTTCTCCTGTTTTCGGAACTTTTCTTCTTTTATTCTTCGTCTTGGTGTTTCCATGCTTTGCATGGATTTCAAGTAGTATTAAACCTCAAGATATATTTACAGCTTCTAATTTAATAAAAAACATACTCGTTTTAAAGCTCCTTCCCTTAGCTAAAGGAAGGTGGTTTATGTTGCAACAAAATCAGATGGTTTGTAGAAAAAGGCGAAGCACTTTGTGATCTATTTTTTTCTTAACATTCATTTTTCCTTGATGAAAAACGAACCAAAAAATCACGACCAAGCCAAGGATTTTTTTCAGTTAAGAAACTGAAAAACCAATTTGAAAATTCCGCGTCGAACGGTGTTCTCCTGTTTTCGGAACTTTTCTTCTTTTATTCTTCGTCTTGGTGTTTCCATGCTTTGCATGGATTTCAAGTAGTATTAAACCTCAAGATATATTTACAGCTTCTAATTTAATAAAAAACATACTCGTTTTAGAGCTCCTTCCCTTAGCTAAAGGAAGGTGGTTTTTGTTTTAACAAAAAACGGATGGTTTGTAGAAAAAGGCGAAGCACTTTGTGATCTGTTTTTTTCTTAACATTCATTTTTCCTTGATGAAAAACGAACCAAAAAATCACGACCAAGCCAAGGAATTTTTTCAGTTAAGAAACTGAAAAACCAATTTGAAAATTCCGCGTCGAATAGTGTTCTCCTGTTTTCGGAACTTTTCTTCTTTTATTCTTCGTCTTGGTGTTTCCATGCTTTGCATGGATTTCAAGTAGTATTAAACCTCAAGATATATTTACAGCTTCTAATTTAATAAAAAACATACTCGTTTTGTAGTTCCTTCCTTTAGCTAAAGGAAGGTGGTTTTTGTTTTAACAAAAAACGGATGGTTTGTAGAAAAAGGCGAAGCACTTTTGTTAACTCCTCTTGCTTCAAATTCTAAAAAAGAAATTACAACGGCTATATGCATTAATGAGATAGCTTCAGGTTTACTTGGTTACCTCGTAAAGCTCGCAATGACCTTACCTTTTTACTTTTCACTCATCACTTACGTCTTTTCTATCTTTTCGATTTTATTTCTTTACTTTTCACTAATACATTTTTAGGTTTTCCTCCTTTAGGTTTTTCCTCTTTAATCTTCACATAAATAAGTTTCGAACGTCCTCTTGCATCTTCGCGTCTTTCTATTTCAAAGTTGCTAATCGATTTAATTAAAGGCGTTAATTTTTGAAATCCGTAATTTCTAGAATCAAAATTAGGTTGTTTCTTTTGTAGCAAACTACCAACGTCACCAAGAAAAGCCCAACCATCATCGTCTGCAACATCATCTATAGTTGCAGCTATAAACTTGATCTCTTTTTGTGTTATTTTATCGTATTTATTTTCTTTACTAGCAGACTTTTCGCTAGACGATTCCGATTCACTTTCTTCAGATTGGTTTTTAAGAATTTCTATATATATGAATTTATCACAAGCCACAATAAAAGGGTTTGGCGTTTTCTTTTCACCAATACCAAATACTTGCATTCCTGCTTCACGTAATCTTGTCGCTAAACGTGTAAAATCGCTATCACTAGAAACCAAACAAAATCCATCTACTTTTCCAGAATACAAAACATCCATAGCATCAATAATCATGGCAGAATCTGTGGCATTTTTACCTGTTGTATAGCCATATTGTTGAATTGGTGTAATGGCATTTTCTAACAATACATTTTTCCATTTAGACAAATGCGGTTTGGTCCAATCGCCATAAATACGTTTAATGGTAGGATTACCATATTTAGCAATCTCCTCCATCATTTCTTTTACATAGGCTGAAGGAATATTATCGCCATCTATTAGTACTGCAAGTTTAATATCCATAAATTTTGTGCTTTTTATTAATCCGTATAAAGATAATAGCATTATATAAAAAAACCACTCTAAATGAAGTGGTTTTATATGTGTTATCTAAAGTTCTTATTTTCTAGCTGCCTTTTTTGCTAATTTTGCAGCTTTTTTTTCTTTAGGAGTCAATGTAGCTTCCTTCTTTACGTTTTTTTTTGAATCTTGTGATTTAGCCATGATTATATATTTTTAGATTTTTCTTTTAAATTATAGTTTAAATGTAGTAAAAAAAATTCAATTCTACTTCCTACTATTTCTCTAAAAACTTAAGTTCTTTTTGTATTTCTTTAAATATCCATTTCACGAAACTAAAGACCTCCCTAAAAATAATATCCTTTCTAACTGTAAACAAAAAAAAAGGTAACCATTACTGATTACCTCTTTATTTCCCTAATATGCTGATTGAAATAATAAGCACGCAATTTTAAGAAAAGAATTACCATACGCATTACTGTTTTCCGCAATCTGATATTATTTTTATATCAATCCTAAATCCTTAACAATTGCTATTAAGTGAATCGCGTTGTTAGCTTTAAATTGAATGCGTAATTTATTAAGACGTTTTTCTATAGAACTTAAACTACTTGGTGTTATATTTTTAGATTTTAGGTGTGCACTTATTTCATCTTGTGATAAACCATTAGAAAGTAGCTTTACTAACTCGATATCATAATCTTCTATTTCTAAATTGGATTTTGCACTTAACGCTGAAGCTACTTGCAGAGATACATATTGCTCATTATTACTTACTGCGCTTATGGCTTCACCAAGTTCTATTAAACCTCTTCTTCCTTTACATACATAAGCATTGGTTTTATGTGTCCCCATTAAGCTTCTTACTCTTTGTAAACGATCTTCTACGGAATAGACTATTATTTTTAATTCGGGATATTCTTGTTTTAATCTGATTACTAATTCTTCACCAGAACGAAACTGTTGCTCTCTATGATCTGTCACAAAAGATAAATCGGTTATTAATAAATCAAAAGGAACCTTATCTAAAACTGCCTTTTTAATCTTTAAATACGCATCATCACAATATTGTACTTGCTGAACATTATTTATGGACATGCTATCTAAGACCGACAAAACACCTTGATTGATGCTTCCAAGGTCATCGGAAACTAAAACTTTATGAAACATATTTTAAATTATAAGATTTACTTTAAAACCATTATTAGTACTAGAATCAAAAGTAATAGTTCCATTTATAGTTTCCATACGGTTTTCCGTATTCTGCAAACCATTATATTTTTTTAGTGTACAGCCTACACCATTATCTTTATAATTGATGCTTATTTTATTATTCACATTTTTAAATACAAGCACAACGATACTCGCTTGGCTATGCTTTTTCATATTGGTCATAAGTTCCTGTAACACGCGATAGATTGCTATCTTTTTAATAGCGGATAAAGATTGCCATTCTATGGTAGCAATACCTTTTGTTAAAACATTTACAGTATTACTTTTATAACTAAGGAGTAAATCTGTAATTCCGTCTTCAAAGTTCTCCTCCATATTAACAGCACTACTTTCTTTAGAAATGTCTCTGGTTTTATCATAAATATCTTCTAAATCATCTAATACATCTTCATTAATATCCATCTTGCCTTGTAGTTTTGTCATAACTTGATAAATATCATTAGCAACCTCATCATGTACTTTTTTAGAAATTCTAGTTTCCGTTTTATACACCTGCAATACTTTATCCTTTTTATGTTGTGCCTTTAAAACAAAAAACAAAAATGTTCCTAAAAGGAAGATTATTAAAGCTATAAATCGATATTGCTGTTTTTTTGTTTTCTCTTTTTGCGATTTTAATTCCATGTTACTAACATCGTATTTTAATAAAGCATATTTATTTTCGCTAAGTTTTGTTAAGGTATTTAAACTATCATTAAGGTATACAAACTTTTTCGCTTCAGAATAATCTCCTAATTCAATAAGTCTTTTTCCCGCATCTAATTTATAAGATATACTATTTATTACAGTAGCCAAATTATAAGCTTTCAAAGCATAATTATGAGCTTTTACGGAGTCTTTTTCACTGCTAAAATACAGTGCTAAATTTTTATAACTGGCATACAAACTTGAATTCGATTTTGTTTTGGTTTTAAGCGATAAAGCCTGCATTAAATAGGATAACGACTCTTCTTTTTTACCTAGTTTAAGTTGTATTAATCCTAAATTATCTAAAACTCTAGCTCTTTCCAAGGTATCCTTTACCTGATCAAACATTTCAACCGCTTGAAGTAATAGTTTTTCCGCTTCTTTAAATTGTTTTTGGCTTTTTAAAATATTAGAAATATTATTATATATCACCAAACTATCTATTGATTTTTCTGTTAAAACCAATGCCTCATTATACATTTTAATCGCTTCAGAATAGATTTTTTTCTCTTTATATATTTGACCCAAATGATTATACAAAACCTTTCTTACACCTTTATTATAATCGCTTTCCTCTAATTCGTTAAGTATAGATAGTGCTTTAACGGAAGAGCTTTCACTTTCATTATAAAACCCCGTTTTAAATTCTATTCTCGATATATATAATAAATCAGAAACTACCCTATCTTTTCTACCAATTCTTAAAGAAGTTGCCATATCCTTTTTAAAAAATTGATACGCTTTTTTTAAAGCATCCGAAGATTTGCTTTCACTAATTTTGTTTGCATAATACAACGTACTATCCATTTTATGCTGAGAGAATCCCTTTTTACACACGAATAGAATAGTACAAAAAAGAAAAAAGAGGAATGATTTTTTTAAAAATTTCATTCCTCTAAAGTAGTAACTAATTTTAGTTAATTACTTGATTTAATTGTTTTTCCTTCGGGCGGTGGTGGTGGTGGTGGTGGTGGTTCTAAATCACCATCCTCTCCACAACATTCTCCTGTTGAAGATGGTACCTGCTCTTGCATACTAGTTGGTGTGCAAGAAAATAAACCTACATTGAGGAAAACCGTAAAGAGAATTACATATATTTTTTTCATTTTGTTATCTTTAAAAGTTAGACATACCTGTTGCTGTCCGAGATCCTACTCAGATGCTTTATTGCATAGCAATACAGGACATTATTAAAGAGACGTCTCTCTTTTTAGGAAGTTTGAAGTGTAGAAGTAAAACAGTTCTTGTTACTTCCTAAATGGCAATACCATTTTACTTTACAACTCCATTTTAGATTAGATATATTTCGTAAACCATATTACGTCTATGGCATATATCGATTCTGAAGCAAATAAAAGATAGATTTAAAAGAAGATTAGTGACAGCGTAATGACATCTGTTTGACATTATACTGACACAAAACCAAACCGCTATTAACCAGTTATTTAAAATGAAAATAATAGAACAAAATAAAATTAAAAATGAAGAATTAATTGAAAAATTAATGGGCTTAGTATTTAAAAAAGTAGAGGAAGATTCTGGAGCAACTACTGGCTATGCAATTTCAAAATATTTGTACCATGCTATAGATGAAAAAATAACGGAAAGAACATTATTACGATATTATGATAGTTATATATTAAAAAAAGAAGGTAAAAAAAACAAGCCGAATGCCTTTAACCTAGATATGCTTAGTTCGTATGTAGGTTTTGAAAATTTTGCAGGTTTTTTGAAACAAAATAAAACTGCGAATAAAAAGGAATCTGTAAGCTTCCATAAAAAGTTAAGCCTTATCGGTTCTACAATTATAGTTTCTTGTATTGGCTATATTACTTATGATAGCACAAAAGAAAATTGCATGATTTGGGTAGATAACACACATTATGAAAAAGTGTCTTGTGAAGAAAAAGGAGATTTAGAATCCGTTTTAAAAGACATGTATGTTTTAGAAAATTTTAAACGAATAAACCCAGACTCCACTTATGCCTTTTTTAAAATAGATGGAAAGGAAAATTTATGGTACGGAAAAAACAGTAAAGGCGATTTAGAGTATTTTACTAGTTTTGGAAAACATCCCATTACGGATGGCACTTTGAAAAAAATAACTCCGTATATGATAAAAAACCACATTTGGAAGAATTATAAAAACTAATAATTATTTAAGACTTACCGTTTTTAGAAACAAAAAAAGCAACCTTTAATGGTTGCTTTTTTTGTTTCTGCATTAGGGATTGAACGGTTTGTTTGAGCTCCTCGCAGAGAGCGAGTAGTGAAAGCCCGACGTTTTGCCTTTTTTGGCAAAAGGTAATGCCCAACTTCTCGATACAATTTGTTCATTCCTCACAAATCACTGCGCTTCTCGATACAATTTGCTCGTTCCTCGCAAATCACTCGAAGTGACATCAAATAAGTAAATAGTTTTTTTAACTAGTAGCCTTTTTCAATTTAATGAAATGTAGTTTATCTAGTACAACCATGATGCAATAGGTAGGATCAATTTCGTGCCATTTTATCCCAAAATTTGCACGTCCGCTATGCGAATGATGGTTATTGTGGTAGCCTTCTCCCATCATTAAAAAATCGACAGGTAAAAGGTTTTTTGAAGTATCTGAAACTTCGAAGTTTCTATAGCCATAGATATGTGCGAACCAGTTAATAATTACCCCATGAATGGGTGCCATTAAATAGGCTACTGGTAATAATAGCCATTGCCACCAAGCGGTTGCAAATACAGCAAAAAATGCAGTGTATAAAACAACCCAAACTAATCGAGATACTCTGGAGCTTGCAAATTTATCGAAGGATTCCCATTGCGGAACGTTTTTGGTAAACTTATCTGCTACAGCAATTCTTTTTTGATTGATATCTTGATAGATGTTTTTGGTACGCCACATCATGGTAAATACATTGGCGTCATATTTTGGAGAATGCGGATCTTTTTCGGTGTCTGCATAGGCATGATGCATTCTATGCATAACTCCGTAACCATAAGCACTTAAATAATTGGAACCTTGAAATAGCCAAGTTAGAAAAAAGCATACACGCTCTGCAAACTTAGACATGGTAAAGGTTTGGTGTGCTGCATAACGATGTAAAAAGAAGGTTTGAAAAAACAAACCAGTATACCATAAAATGGCAATAAATATAAGAATAGTCATAATGTTTACTTTGTATGTAAAGGTCTGAATATACTATGGAAATTACAATGAACCTAGGTTAAGAAATTCGTTTTCTAATTCGGCTTAATGCTTGTGCGGTTACACCAATATAAGAAGCGATATATTTTAAAGGAACCTCTTTAATTAAGTTTGGTCGTTCTGTGAAAAGCTTGAGGTAACGCTCTTCGGCAGTTTCATTTAAAAGAGATTGTTCGCGTTTCGATTTTATAAGGAATAAACGTTCGGAAGACATACGACCAATGACATTACCAACAAAGCTTTTTTGATATACTTCTTGAAGATCTTGATACGAAATACTCCAAATAGAAAGATTGGTTAATGCTTCAATTTGGTATAAAGAAGGTTCATGTGTTAAAAAAGAATCGTAAGCACTAATGAATTCATTTTCAAAACAAAAACCAAAGGTAATTTCTTTTTCTTTTTCTTCTTTAGGAATTAAAAAACGAGCAATTCCAGATTCTATAAAAGAGATATAATTCTCTACTTGACCAACCTCAACAAGTTTGTCTTTTTTCTTGAATTCACGTTTTATTAGTTTAGAAGAAAACAACTGCCAATCTGCATCGTTTACAGTAATGGTTTCTTCTATGTAGGCTCTAATATTTTTCATATTTCTTTGTTACTTACAAATAACGTTATTTTATATAAAAAAAGCATCCTTATTGTAGTAATAAGGATGCTTTTTTAAGGTGATAATTTAAGTCTACCAGTTTTCTATTTCGCTTTTAATCTCCGCTTTTGTTTTACCGTATTTTTCTTGGATCTTTCCTGCTAGTTTATCCAAATCGCCTTCCGCTTCTGTATACTCGTCATCGGTAAGCTTTCCGTATTTGCTTTTAAAATCACCTTTTATCTGTTTCCATTTTCCTTTAAATTGATCTGCATTCATTGTATTGTGTGTTTTAAATTAATAATACTACAAATATAATGCGGGAAGAAAGTACATCTTATTGCAATCCATTTAAGGATTAACGCATTTACTATAATGCTAAAGAAAAATAGTTAGATTTAGAATTGTAAATCTGCTACAAGATCAAATTCATCATAAATTGCTTTGTCTTTTAGACCATCAAAAAAGCTAGCAGAACCATATTTTACATCAAATTTTGTTCTATCTACTTTTAATGTTGCTGTTGCTTTGCTTCCGTAAACAGATACATTTACAGTTACCGGATTTGTTTTTCCTTTAATTGTTAAATCTCCAGTAACGGCATACGAGTTCTTTCCTGTTACTGCTACTTTGGTAAATACTAAATTTGCGGTTGCAAAGTTACTTACTCCAAAAAAGTCATCCGATTTTAAATGTCCGTCTAATTTCTCTTTGTATTCTCCTTCCAGATCGGTACTGCTAATGGTTGTCATGTCTATAACAAAAGATCCACCTGTTAATACTTCGTCTTTAAAAGTTAAGGTTCCAGATTGTAAGTTTATCGTTCCTTCATGAGAACCTGTTACTTTGTAGCCTTTCCAAACCACTTTACTATCTGCAGTATTAATCTCTTTGTTTTGCGCTATTATAGCGGTTGAAAATGTTGCAAATGTTATAATTGCTGTTAAAATTGTTTTCATCTTTTTATGTTTTTATATGAATACAGCAAAGATCGAACAACAATAGGAAAGAAAAGTTGACCTAGTTTATTAAATGATGTTAATGTAGATTAACATTTTATTGGAAAGCGATTTGACTTTTAATTTTACTTAAAAATTCTTTGGTAATCCCTAAATAGGAAGCGACCATATATTGCGGAATACGTTGTTCAATCTCTGGATAACTATCTTTAAAAATGAGATATCGCTCTTTTGCAGACATACTAAAATTTCGGACTATTCTTTTTTGGGAAGCAACAAATGCTTTTTCTATTGTTTTACGAAAGAGACGTTCTAGCTTAGGAATCTTAGCGTACGTTTCTTCCATGTTATTATGAGAAAACACAATACATTCGGTATCTTCTATACATTGTACATTAAAATCGGAAGGCGTTTGAGAAATGAAACTTCCAAGGTCGGAAGACCACCAATCTTCAACCGCAAACATAAGAATATGTTCTTGACCATCGGTATCTACATAAAACATTTTGGTGCAACCAGATACCACAAAACAAACCGATTTATTAATATCGCCTTGTTGTAAAATATACTGTCCTTTTAAATATTTTCTAGACGCAACCTGACTGGTTAAAAAAGTTATTTCTTCGTCTGTTAAAGTTACTATTTTATTTATATAATTTAAAAGTGGTTGAATATTCATTATGCTGTTTTGATTGCTTAACAAATATAAAAGAAAACCTAGGAGTAAGAAACTCTTGCGCTTTTTTTCAATAAAAGAAAGAGGTGGCTTACTTGCGTTTGCTAACTTGGGATTGCTAACTTGAATATTGTTTATAATTATCCGTTTTGTAAACCAGAAAACACTTTTATATCATCAACAACAAGCTTTCCTCCTTTTGAATTATTTTGATCGTGCACCAATTTTTTCCAAAGAGAATCGTTAGTTATTCCTTCATTCCATTTTTCATCATCCATAATATCTCCAGAAATCACATGTAAATTATGCTCTATCCAATCGGTAAAAACGGGATATTTATTTTGAAGAATTATCCATCTAAATAGTTTATCTCTATTAAAAGATTTTCCTTCGGCAATGAGTATATTTCTATAAATATTATATTGATTAGCAAGACGTTTAATCCCTCTTGGATTGGTATCTAACAAATCGAAATGCTCTTGCAATACATGATGTACATCTTGATTATCTTTGTCTAAAATTTCTAGAGTAATATCTGTTGCATCTTCTTCGTTTAGATCGTATTTTTCTTTAAACTCTTTTACAACGGAAGGCGAAGAATAATCTGCTGTTTTATATTCTTTTTGAATTTCTTGTATTATGGAAGCTTTTCTTTCTGGATTAATGCTTTCTACTTTGTTTTCGTTATTCGCGTTTATTTGTAGAATATATTTCCAATATTCTTTTTTAATATCTCCCGAAACATTAGGCAATCTTAAGGTTAGCTGAAACGCTTTTTCTAAAAATAAATAGCCTAGTTTTTGTGTTGGCTCTTTTACGACTGCATTATAATTTTGGTAATGATTTTCAAAGCAGGTGCTAATCCAATGTTTATCTCCAGCAACCACATACAAAACTTGCTTGTCTCTAAAAAGGGTTTGAATTCCCTCTAATAATTCTACCGTAAATTTATCATTACAGCGATCTAAATCGTCTATAAAAATTGCTGTTTTGAATCCGCAGGCATCTATATCTTTAATCAAGGATTGAAAGTGGTTTTTTATTTTTTGCATGGGATCTGCCGCCTTTTCTAAAAAGGTTTTTGCAGCTTCTGGAGAGGATACAAAAAAGGGCTTGCTTAAAAAACTAGCGAGTGTATAAAAAAGGCCTATTACAGAACTTATTGCTACAATAGTATCGAATACGGTTTTTAAACTAGCTTCGTTTTCTGTATTTGTGAATAGTCCAAGTTGCATTAAAAAATGAAACACTTGCTCTTGAAATATTAAGATAGAAACCGAAAATATAATGACCAACAAAATGATAATAAACCTAGAAAACCCTCGATATTTAATGAGCCTTCTTAATCGTTCTTTTATCCATAAATATGGTTTTTTATACCATGGTATTTTTCTAGCAGCTTGTCTGTATATTTGATCTAGAAATGGCCACCAGGGCGGTGTAATATGTTGGTTTTGCCAAGCATTAAAATGAATTACTATCCATTTGTTCTCCTTAGAATCTAAGTTTTTTTCTATTAAATTTAAAAATGTAGATTTCCCATCTCCCCAAGCGCCTTGCAAATGTACCATAAAGGCAAAATTGGATTTCTCTTCGCCCTCATTATTAATTTTTGTTTTAAAGATTTGGTTGTTTAAAAGACGAGTTAAGGATTTTGCAATGGGCTCTCTGTTTAATCGATCTACATCATCGACTAAATCTAAATGAAAAGGAATTTTATCGGTACCAGTTGTGTCTTTTTCTTCTGGTGTTTCTTCTGCTGGTTCTTCTGAAAAAGCCTCAGAAGATTCTGATGCAAATGAAGAAGTTTGTTCTCTAGAACTTCTTTTGGTAGCTGCTTCAAAATCACTGGTATTTCTTTCAAATTTTCCTCTAGGCTTTGCTTTGCGTTTTATGTTTTCGGAAGCACTTTCTGTTTCACCAAGTAATTCTTCCTCTGAAAACGCTACATATTCAGATGCATCAATGGTATGACTTGCTGCCAAATTAAGAATATCTACCTTATCCAATAAGGTTGCAAAAGCATGGCGCTCCATTCTTCCGAAGGCAAGTTTGGATGTAAATAGGCTTCTAAATTCCCGAGTAATTTCATTTCTAAAAACTAGAATATACCGTATTTCAAAAGCCTTATAATAATCGAATAGAAAATTAATTTTACTTGTTACATTTTCTAAAATTTCATTTCCTTCCGTATCCAAATCCATTATATCTGGATATATATCTATATAAAAATGTTTCCGTTCATCTACTAAAGTAAAAGTCGGTTTTTCACTTTTCCTTTTCACAGCAGCAAGTCCAGAATGTAACCTCAGTTTATATTCTTTTTCTAGTAGCACTTGCACTAGCGCACTATATTTATTGTTTTCGGATACTATTTCGACCATTTTTTTAATGGATTAGACTAAATAACAAGCTTTCCTATTTCTGTTTTAATTTGCTCTAACTGCTCTCTTATTACAGCATCTTTAATATGACTTAGTAAGAAATCTATTTGAATGATTTCATAATGAATAAATTTAGGACTATACAGCAATGTGAATACGTGTTTAAATCTATCTATTACCTGAAGTTCTATATCTGGCTTAAAATTACTTTTTAGGAGTATTAAACCATAACTAGCTTCCGCCATACCAATAAGCACAGAGATGTCTAAATCTGTTTTATCATAATCTTCTAATTCATTATAAAAATCTAGAAGATAGCTTTCTACATCTACAATGTTTTCGAATGCCTTACTCTTATTCATTCTATCTAATAGTTTCTCTTGTCCTAATTGCTCCAGAATATGACCAATAAAAATCAAATTAGACATGGCATCTAGCGAGCTACCATGATACCGATCAACTGCTGCTTTATAGGAATGTTCATAAAGATGAAATGCTTTTTCTAAATAGTTAACTTGCTCTGTTTTCTTATTAAAATGAGTGGAAGCTAACTTATATGCATTCGCGACAATATTTAGTCTTGTTGGATTTTTACCAACGAGTATTAAGAATTCTATTTCGTTTAAATCCTCCTGCATATTCTCTGCTGTTAGATTATTTGTTTTAATAATGCAATATTGCTCCAAAGCTTCAATAGAGAAATTACCACTTGTGTACAAAAACAAGTCTTTAAATTTTTGAAGTGCAATTTCACTTTTTCCTAATTCATTATAAACTAATGCTTCTTTTTCTAACACTTTTGCATCTAACAGATTCGCTTCTTCTACTTTTAGTAAGTATCCTTCTAATTTTTTAAGCGCCTTATTGGTATTGTATTTTCTATCTCGAATAGCAATTAGTAAATTGTCTAAATCGGTATAAATTTGCGAAGGAATAATATACTCTAGTTCATCCTTCATGGATTTCTTTCTGTTATTAAATCTGTAAAACTGATTTCCGTAACATTGATAAGCGCCCCAAGTACTAGATCTTTGGTGATTTTGATAACAAGCTAATCTTGCTTTCTGCACAGAGGTTCCAAAGTCATAACCTTCAAACATTCTTTTATAAAACACTTCTGAAAACGTTCTTGCGGCAGCATCATCTACAGCCCAACCAGAAATAACAATAGCCTTCACTCCCATTTCTATTAATTGAGTACCAATATTGGCTGCCAATAAATATCTGTTTTTTGTAAATCTTTCGTCCTCTACATCTATCACTCCAGAATAGCAACAATTAATAAAAACGAAATCTGGAACGTATCCTATTTGTTTTATCATCGCTGGGTCTATAGTAATACCATCTCCTATTGCAATACCTATATTATCGTTTTCTACATCATACAAACCATGACCAGAAAAATGAAGAATCTTATATTTTCTATTAAACATTTCCATCATAATAGTTTTTGCATTACTATTTATAAAGGAATATGCTTTAAACCCATTATGAATCAATTGACTGTTTAGCCACTCTGCCTCTTCTTTAGCTGCGGATAATTGCGGCAGACTATCGCTATGGTAATTAGGATCACCAACAACAAAGACATTATTATTATTTAATGCTACTTCTACATAATCGTCGGAATTATCAATAACTAATTGTCTAATAAAACTAGAAGTTACAGAAGCTGGAGTATCATCTGTTTCCGAATCATGTAATAGCTCCCAAGGTATTTCGGCAGCAGCCTTATCCAATTTGATAATCATATTGGTTTGATTTCTGAAGATATCTTTAAAGTCATTAGGAATTAGCATTTCAAAGAGTGTCTTAGACAACGATTTATCCCAGAAAGATTGATACGAATTCTCTTTTAATAAATACTTAATTTTATTCATACCAATGCCAATCATCTCTTTTTCAATTCGAGCCAATCCGTTAGATGAAAAGTATTTAAATCCGTCTATAACTTGTTTTTTATTTGCATCTTTTATAGGTTTAATAACACTACTAATATGAAGATTGTACCACCAATTGTATTGGTTTTCGGTAAACATTTGTTTTTTCTTAGCACCAGATCTAGAGATAATTCCTTTGGTTAAATTAAAAGAAATTCTATTATCATTATCCTTATCCTTTAGTCTACTCAAACTAAAATACGCCTGACTAGCTGTGGACTCATAGTAGTTTACGATTTCTAAATTTTTAATCGGTTTTAAGCCTTCGCCACGTTCATTAATGTATGTATTTGCTGCTGAAAGGCCTAATAAGATTCCCTTGACAGAATCTTCGATAGGTAGTTTACCATAACCAATACCGATTAGGATCACCGAAATGCCGTTAGCATAACGTTTTGCTTGAGGTAATGTATAATTATCCCGCATAAACATGGCGTATTTTAAAGCCGCTAACTTTACTGTTTTTGCTAGCAAGAAAGTAGTTAACTCACTGTTATCTCCTAGTCCGCAAACAACCGCTCCTTTAGGCTGCGTTTTTAAATTAAAGAATACTTCGCTCTCTCCTATTCTTCCTGGATAATAACCAATATCCATACGCTGTGACAAACGATTGTTTAAATATCCATCTAAAGCTTTTTCTGCACTTAAAATTAAATCCATGAAAAAGTGACCAACCATTACCGGATAAGAAGACACTTTTAAGTCGCCATTAACTACAGTAACATTAATACGTTCGGTTTCTATTTCGGATACTGTTTCACATCCAAAAACAGCGTTTACCACATCATCTTCATTGTAAAGTGGTTCTGCATACTCGTACGATTCACCAATAATTTCACCACTTCTAGAAATAGGTTCTTGTGTTTTTAATCTATTGGTACTCCCTGTTTCTATGATGTCTTTAATACCTTCAAAAATATAGGTTTCATTTGCTAAATCGCCATGAGACGTATTCGAATAATATAGATTTTTAGATCCTTTTAATTGTTTCGGAATTCCGGTTTGCCACGTTACACTACCGTCTCCATTAGAAGTTGTTTTATATACTAGCTGATCAAATTTTGAAAAAAGTTTATCTTTAAACTTATAATCAAATACGGTTTTATCCGCTTTTCCGCAGATATAATATACATTTTCAAAAAATCGATTATCACTCTCTACACCATCTAAAAAGGTGATAATTTCCTCTCTAAATATCTGAAAAGTATTTAAGGATTTCTTATTGGTGTTCACCGAAGGAATATGTTTTAAGTTTGCTTCTTTGTCTAAGGCTTCCCAAAAATCGGTTTCCCAGAACGCTCTTTTTCCTTGTTTTTCTATCGGAAGTAATTCAAACACACCAGGGAATTTCCAGAATACTTTCAACAAATCCTTTCTGTTATTTTTAAAATCAATGGCAGCCAATTGTTTTACACGTTTACTATGCCCTGTTAGCACTTCCATAATAAGATAAGAACCCAGCCAAGGTGTCCCCAACATTAAAAACTTATTACTTTTATTTTTAGAAAACTTTTTCCAAATGTCTGGATGAGAGATCATACATTGACGTACTACTAATCCTCCCATGGAATGTGCAACGATGCTTATATTTACATTTTCGGCTACCAAATCGTTGATAATATCTGCTAATTCTTGTGCTGCTGGAGCAACCGATTTTCGCCAATCAAATTCTAAAGTAAAAACATCATAATCGGAAGAAAAATATTCCGCTATTTTTAAGTAAAACTTCTTAATAACTCCTGAAGCAGCAACTTTAGTAGCGTTTATATTTAAGTCGTTTGGTATTGCTCCTTTATTAAGGTTTCGCATATTCACCCATTGCTCTTCGTCATTACTACTTAGGCTAGAACCCATTATTCCTGGAACTATAATAACGACATCTCTAGTGATGGATTTTGGCTTTAATGAAAATCCTTCCATAGAGAATAAATCCAACACAATACCACGACTACCTTCTGTTTGAATAATTTTCTTATAGTTAATTACAGGGTTTTCACTTGTACATGTTATGGCTTCCATAATGGCACTTTGTGAATTTAAATTTGAAAAATACCTGAAATGATTCGTATCTCCTCCTTTGGATATATATTCAAAAACACCATTTTTTCGTACTATACCATGCACCATTCTTTCGGTATCGACTACCAAATCATTTGGCGCTTGATAAAATAAATTAGCAAGAATGACTTTTAGCGAGTCAAAATTAATTCCGGAGACATCCGAATCTCCCGAAATAACATATAAATCATTCATTACAAAAGTATCTGCAGCATTCATCATTTTTTGAAAGGACGATTCTGGCATCATACTGTTTAATCCTGGTAATACTTCTGGATTTTCTTTCTGACTGATTAATTCTAGTAAAAAAGATTTCACCACATTATACATCGGATTACTAACACCAAATGCTAAAGACACCGCGTTAAGTAATAGATTAAAAAAGTGATCAATTCTTCTGGATAAAATAGTGGTTCCACTTGCGGGAGAAGCTACTCTAATTACCTTATCAATTTTAAGCCGTTTAGAGGTTGCTATTTCATTAATCTTCAACATTAAATTATAAGATGCTTTATCTTCTTTTTTAAGGATACTTAGCTCATTCTCACTAAATCCTATTTGCGATGTATAATTTCTATAATCGCATTTGGCAAGTATATCTGCAACCAAACCACCTCTAGAATGACTAATAATATCGATACTACATTCGTCTGGACAATTATTCAGAAAATCTAATGCATTTTGTAACGGACTAATAGATAAGGTATAATGTTCTAATGCAATGATGTTATCGTTATAATAATCTTGCATCTCTTGCCAAGATTCACTAGTTTTTATGCTACTAAAAGCATCTATAGTTGTAGATAACGTACCATGTATTAAAAGCAAGTATTTACTTTCTGCCATACCTTTTAATGGAGTTAACCTAAATGCACTATCTACATTATACAATCCTGGAAATGGTTGTATTTTTTTATCATAGGTCTTGGCCAATGCACTCATAGATACTTTAGCAAGATCTTTATTGGGACTAAAAACACTGAACAATTTTACTAAGGCTCTACTGATTAACCCTCTAGATTGATCTTGACTTGAAATTTGTGTTTCGAATAGATAATCGGTATCATTAACCGATCTTTTTTCTAATGTTTCTGGATCATATATCTCTTGAATATCTTCTGCATAACCAATCCACTCGGTATTATCAGAAAACTGAATAGACAGTATATCTTCGTCTTCAATATCTATGATTATTGCCTTATTCTCTGATCTTGTAGAAGAAACTTCAATGATGGTTTTTAATTGAAATTTAGAATTCAGGTATGCAGGTAAGATGGTATCTGTATTGTCTAATTTTATTTCGTTTCCGTATAATTTCGCTTTTTTTGTCATTCTATTTAATTTACAAGGTTAAAAAACGCATCGTCTTTACACAGATAAATAACGATCTGAATAGACAATAAGATTAAAATGCTATTAATTAAATAGGGATTGTAAAAGCCTTAAAATTAAGACCTTATAAAAATACGAAAAATAAAGTTTAAATTATAAATGATTTTATATTACCTCATAAAATCTTTTAAGGAATACAGAAAATAGCAAATAAACTTAAATATAAATTAAAAAAAAACGCAACCAATATGGTTGCGTTTTAAAATTATAATAGTACAAGTTTTACTATTCTATTTTTTTACCAGGAACTACTTGTCCGCCTTGGTATAAAGTCATACTCGTTATTTCACCAGCTTCATCTGCATTAAAAACAACGCTAGCTTCTACAACTTTAAAATAAAATTTATTTACTTCTGAAGCAAAAATTGGAAACTGTGGTTGCCCAGTTGCTTGCGCAAATAACTCATTCTCCTTTCTTGAAATAGTAACTATAAAGTTTGGCGCTAATTCGTATTTACCCACATAGGTATCTAAAACCTCGGGAGCGACATCTACATTTTTTACTGCAGCGGTAACACCTAAGCTTTCTAATACTTCCATTCCAACAGCATTAGCAGGATTAAGTTCTACAGACTTACCATAGTTCTTCTTAGCCAAAGTAGAATCTCCCATTTTTAAGTACGCTTCACCTAGTGAATCATAAGGATTGGAAGCATTTGGAAACATTTCTACATTCAATTTAAAAATGGCTAAAGCGATATCATTTTTATCTTTATTAAGATAACTATACCCTAAACTGTTTAACTCTCCTTCAGCAAAATTAAAATTACCATCTGCTGCTGCTTTAGACTTTCTATATAAAGCAATTCCGCTTTCAATACCGTTAGCTTCAATTTCATTTTCAACCTTTACAGCTATTGATTTTTTAGGCATTTCTAATACTGTAGTATCACCCAATAATTTAAATCCGATGGCATTTATGTTTTCTTGCGTATTTGTTAATACGACCACCCCTTTATTGGTTCCTTTTAAAAATCCTGCAAACGAAATATAACCACCAGTACCTCCATTGTGCCAAACTACAGTATCGTCTAATCCGTAATGCCAAGCCATTCCCATGGAGAAATCTTGCGCTTCATTTTTATACGCAACTTCATGCGTCATTTTCATGGCTTCATACATTGGTGAAGGAGTCATGCCCATATTGGCTTTTAAATACTTAACCATATCACTCGCTGTAGATCGAATGGCACCTGCTCCTGCTAATGCAGGAAGATCCCAATTCTCCACTTCCACACCTTTTGCATGTCCTTTAGCTAAATGGGCTTTCATATTATCTGTAAATACCACACGTGTATCCTTCATGTCATATTCATTTGCAATACGTTCGACTAATAAATCTTCAAAACTCTTATCATTTATTAATTCTAAAATATGGCCTAACATTCCCATTCCAAAATTAGAATACTCATATAGAGAACCAATATCTCGAGTTAATTCGACATGAGACATAAATTCATAAGCCATGGGAATCGTATAATCTGCATACGGATTATTTGGGTTACTTGGGTTAAAATTATCTGGCATTCTTGGTAATCCCGAAGAATGCGTAGCGATATCTTTTACTGTAATTACCCTATTGTTTCGTGTTGGTACTGTTACTCCTTCAGGGAAAAATTTCTGAATAGGATCGGATAATTTCATATTTCCTTTTAGCACTTCATCTGCAACCATAATAGTTGTAAATGTTTTAGAAATAGAACCGATTTCAAAAACGGAATTTTCATCTACATCCGATCCGTTTTCTAAAGCTGTTTTTCCATAATTGAAATATTCAACTTTATCACCATCTACAACGCCAACAACGATTCCTACATTAATATGGTTATCAACTCTTGCTTTAATATGGTCTTTGACTTCCGTAGAAATTAGAGCATTTTGTGCTTGTACTGAAAACCCAATAAAAATAAGGCTAAATCCAAATAATAGTTTTTTCATAATGGCGTTTGTTTTTAGTGTTTCATATTGATTATCTATTTGTTAGACGTCAATACAATAAGAATTGCTACAACTACAACGCATTATCCATAATATCCTTAACACATTCTGGATTTAACAACGTACTGATATCTCCAAGGTTATCGGTATCTTTCTCGGCTATTTTACGTAAAATACGACGCATAATTTTTCCACTTCGTGTTTTTGGTAATCCTTCTGTAAATTGAATTTTATCTAGTTTAGCAATTGGTCCTATTCTGTCTGCAATCATTTGATTAATTTCTTTTTCAAGATTATCATGATTTCTGCTTTCTCCTGCATCTTTTAAGGTTATATAACCATATAACGCACTTCCTTTAATATCATGAGGAAAACCTACAATAGCACTTTCTGCAACTGCTGGATGCTCATTAATAGCATCTTCAATTGGTGCTGTACCTAAATTATGACCGGATACAATGATTACATCATCTACACGTCCTGTAATTCTATAATAACCTACCTCGTCTCGTAATGCACCATCTCCTGTAAAATACATGTTTTCAAAGGTTGAAAAATAAGTATCTTTATACCGTTGGTGATTTCCCCAAATGGTTCGTGCAATACTCGGCCATGGGTATTTTATACATAAACGTCCTTCTACTTGATTGCCTTTAAGTTCTTCGCCGTTTTCATCTAATAATGCTGGTTGAATTCCTATAAAAGGTAAAGTGGCATAGGTTGGTTTTGTTGGTGTTACATACGGAATTGGAGTTATCATAATACCCCCTGTTTCAGTTTGCCACCAAGAATCTATAATTGGACTTTTCTTTTTCCCTATATTATCATTATACCAATGCCATGCTTCTTCGTTTATTGGCTCTCCAACACTTCCTAAAACTTTAAGCGAAGATAAATCGTATTTTTCAACCAATTCAACACCTTGTTTTGCTAAGGCACGAATTGCTGTTGGTGCTGTATAAAACTGATTTACTTTATGCTTATCAACAATATCCCAAAAACGACCAAAATCTGGATAACTAGGTACGCCTTCAAATAGTACCGTAGTTGCTCCATTACATAAAGGTCCATAAACAATATAACTATGTCCTGTAATCCATCCAATATCTGCAGTACACCAATACACATCATTTTCTCTATATTGGAAGGCATTTTTAAATGTGTATGCCGTATATACCATATAGCCAGCTGTAGTATGTACCATTCCTTTTGGCTTACCTGTAGATCCAGAGGTATATAAAATGAATAACGGATCTTCCGCTTGCATCACTTCTGCTTTACATTCATCTGAAGCAGCATCTAATAATGGTTGTAACCATTTGTCGCGGCCTTCTTTCATGGTTATATCGGAGTTAATTCGCTTTGCGACTAAAACCGTATTTACTCCTGGACAACTTTCTAAAGCTTCATCTACAATGCCTTTTAAATCTATCGTTTTGGATCCACGATACGAACCATCTGCAGTAATAACGATTTTACAATCACTATCATTAATTCTAGTTGCTAAGGCGGTGGATGAAAATCCTGCAAAGACAACAGAATGTATTGCTCCAATTCTGGCACATGCCAAAACAGAAATTGCTAATTCAGGAATCATTGGTACATAAATACAAACACGATCTCCTTTTTTTACACCTTGCTCTTTTAACACATTTGCAAACTGATTTACACGATGGTATAATTGATTATATGTAATATGTTCTGCTCCTTCCTTTGGGTCATTTGGCTCAAATAAAATAGCCGTTTTATCTCCTCGAGTTGCTAAATGCCTGTCTATACAATTTTCAGTAATATTTAATTGTGCGCCTTGAAACCATTTTATCTCTGGTTTTTTGAAATCCCATTCTAAAACTTTATCCCATTTTTTTCGCCATAAAAAATGTTCTTCTGCAATTTCTTCCCAAAAATTCTCAGGGTTTCGGACGGATTTCCTATAGACTTGATAGTATTCTTCTAAATGTTTTATGTGATAATTACTCATATTTTGTTTGTTTAATATTATTTATGAATCCCAATACTATGGGTTTGATAGACGGTTTTGATTTCGATTATAATAGCAACATCATCAATAGTAGATGGTACATTATACTGTTGCTCGTCTGCGATATTACGCAACAATTTACGAAGAATTTTCCCACTTCGTGTTTTTGGTAATCGGTCTACAATTAATACATCTCTAAAGGATGCAACTGCTCCAATTTCGCGACGTACATCTTGTATGATTTCTTTTTTAATGGTTTCTTCATCATAGTTTTCTCCCGATTTCAAGACCACTAAACCAAGTGGTTTTTGACCTTTAATCTCACAATGCACACCAAATACAGCACATTCTGCAACTGCTTTGTGTGAAGCTACAATTTCTTCCATTTCGGCAGTAGATAATCGGTGTCCGGCAACGTTAATAATGTCATCTACTCGACCGGTTATAAATACATAACCATCTTCATCTTTATATCCACCATCTCCTGAAAAATAATAACCAGGGAAACGGTCTAAATAACCAGATTTAAAACGCTCAGGATTTCCCCAAAGGTTACTTAATGTTCCTGGTGGTAATGGTAACTTCACAGCGACGTAACCTTCAACAGATGATTCTACTTCTTCGCCTTCTTCATTTAAAATCTGAATATCATAACCACAAACAGGGAAACTCGCAGAACCTGGTTTCACCTCTTGCAATTTAACACCAACCATATTTGCTATCATTGGCCATCCACTTTCCGTTTGCCACCAATGATCAATTACTGGAACTTTTAAATGCTCTTCTGTCCATGTTAAAGTAGCTACATCACAACGTTCTCCTGCTAAAAATTGATATTTCAAACAAGATAAATCATATTGTTTTAATAGGTTTCCGTTAGGGTCTTCTTTTTTTATCGCTCTAATTGCTGTTGGGGCAGTAAACATTACTTTTACGCTATGTTCACTTATGACACGCCAAAACGTAGAAGCATCTGGAGTACGTATTGGTTTTCCTTCAAATAGAATCGTAGTATTTCTGTTTAATAATGGTCCGTACACAATATAACTATGACCAACAACCCAACCCACATCACTTGCAGCCCAAAAGGTATCCCCTTCATTCACACCATAAATGTATTTCATAGAAAATTTTAAAGCAGTTGCATAACCGCCTGTATCTCTAATAATTCCTTTTGGTGTTCCTGTAGTTCCTGAGGTATATAAAATATAGGAAGGATGTGTAGATGCTATAGAAATGGCTTCGATAGAAGGAGATTCTTCCACTAAAGTTGTATAATCGATATCATAGTTTTTCTTCGGAATCTCTACACCTAATTCTCTATCAAAGACAATCACATGTTCTGGTTTGTTTTCCGCTTTAGCGATGGCTTGATCCACAAAGGGTTTATACGGAATAATTTTCTCAATTTCAATACCGTTAGAAGCTGTAATAATAGCTTTTGGTTTACAGTCGTCTATTCGAATAGCCAACTCATGTGGTGCAAATCCACCAAATACCACCGAATGTATGACTCCTATTCTAGCACATGCTAACATAGCAAATGCAGCTTGCGGAATCATTGGCATATAAATAATACATGTATCTCCTTTTTGCAATCCTAAACGTTGCAATCCACCAGCAAGTTTAGATACTTCCTGATGTAATTGATTAAAAGTTATATGTTGCTTTGTATTGGTTACTGGCGAATCATAAATAATTGCATTTTGTTCTCCAAAACCATCTTTAATATGTTTGTCTATGCACAAATAACTTAAGTTAAGTTGTCCATCTTCAAACCATTGATCATAGTTGTGTTTATCCTTTGACAAAATAATTTCTGGATGTTTAAACCAATCTAGTTGATTCGCTTGCTCTTTCCAGAATTGTTCTGGATGCTGTATACTTTTTTTGTAAAAATCTTGATAGAACATGGCTACGCTTTTTTAGAATTAAATAAGCCAAACCAGTTAGGATTAAGCACTTTTAGTTTGATGAGGGCCCAAATTATTACCACAAAACAAATCCCCATAACTATAGATAGCATAGGACTTACAGCGGTTTGATTTTCAAATTTAAACCTTAAAAAAAGCGTAGTAATAATGTAGATACTAATTATAATATCTGACGCTAATGGGTTGATGTGAAATTTCATGTCTTTAAACTTTAATTAAACTTAGTTTGTTTGCACACAAAACCAATTTTAAATAAACTTAAAAAACGATTTCTAAGTTACTAGTTCCATAATTTCTGAAACTATTTTTTTTACTGAAAAAGGTTTTGTTAAATACTTATCTGCTCCAAGTCTCAAACCCTTTTCAATATCTGAAGCTTTATTTTTTGCAGTTAAAAATACTACTTTGGTATCTTTTAAACTGTCTGTATTTTTAATATGTGTTAAGGTTTGATAACCATCTACATTTGGCATCATAATATCCAACAAAACTACATTAGGAATATGATGTTTTAATATCTCTAAAGCCTCACTTCCATCTCTTGCAATAAACACTTCAAAATCTTGTTTTTTGAAGGTATATTCTAACGACATTACAATATTTGGTTCGTCGTCCACAATTAAAATTTTCTTCTTCATACTTTAAGACAACAATTTACTTAAATGGTAGCGTAAAAACAAGTATTGCTCCATCTTTTTTGCCTTTTTTAGCCCAAATTTTTCCGTGATGTTTATCTACTATTTGTTTTGTAATTGCCAAACCTAAACCACTCCCTTGAGGTTTACGTGTATTTTGATCTTTAGACTGATAAAATTTATCAAAAATAAAATCGTGATCTTCTTCTGGAATACCTTTACCATTGTCGGTTACAGAGATTTCCACAAAAGCATTACCAAGTTTAAAATCTATTTCAATTATTCCTGTTTTAGGACTACAAAACTTAATTGCATTAGAGAGTAAATTGGTTAATACTTGTAAAATACGATCCTCGTCATAATTTGTATTAAATGCATGTGAATTTTTATTTTTAATTTGCACTTCTTTTTTAGCGGCTATTTGAGAGATACTACTTATTGCTTTGGTGATGGTTTTTTGAATGTCATGGTATTGCATATCCAAATTTAATCGTCCCGTTTCTAACTTTTCAAAATCCAGTATATTGTGAATTAATCGTCCTAAACGATCGGAATCTTGGAGTATATTTTTTAAAAATTGTGCCTTTATATCTTTAGGCATATCATCCTCTTCATCCATCAACAACTCGGTAGCAGCACGAATACCAGTGATTGGAGTTTTTAGTTCATGAGCAACAGTGTCTAAGAATTCGTCTTTCTGTTTGTCTTTGCTTATTAATTCTTCATTAGCATCTTTTAGTTTTGAAGACAGTTGAGACAGCTCGTTTGATTTTTCTATCAGTACTTTATTACTAACAATATTTTCTTTAGATTCCTCTAAAATCTTCAATACTTCCACCAAACTAATCTGCTCTTCTTTTACCACGCTCGCAATCAGTATTTTAGCTGAAGCTGAACCAATGCTTCCGGTAAGCAGTTTTTCAGAAAAATTAATTAATCGTGCATCTGCTAACTGCGTGTCTTGTGGTAATTTATATTTGGTAAAGAAAATAGTTAATGCACGAGTGGCTCTTTTTTCGCCTAAAAAACGGACAAGCACACTTTTAATATCCGATACATACGCTTCCCCTTTCCATACCAACGCACTGTCTTGAAGGGAGGAGAAGTTTTTACTATCTACAAACATTTCGGCATAATTACGTTCGCGATAATTTCCTTTAGAAATTAAAGAAAACACCAAATAAGACATCATATTAAAAGTCATACTCCAGAAAAATGCATGAGCTGGCGGACTTAAAAAATCGATACCAAATAAAGCATAAGGCTTTAAAGCTGAAATACCCATTAAACCATATTGTGTAAAATCGTCTGTTCCTGTATACACCCGAATGGTAAATGGTAATACCAAAGTATAAACAGCGATAAAAAACCCAACAATAATACCTATTATAGCTGCTTTTGAAGAACCGCGATTCCAAAATAAACCAATAAAAAAAGAAGGTGCTAATTGCGATATAATAACGAATGAAATTAAGCCAATAGAATATAACGAGAGTTCTTTTGAAAATAATACATAAAAGAAATACGCTGAAATTATAATGGTAAAAATAGAAATACGACGAATATTTTTAATGTATTTGGAATTTCGTTCTGGTTGGTTTTTAATGAATTTATCTAGAAATCCATACGGAATAATCAGATTATTACTTACCATAGTAGATAAGGCCAAGGTGGATACAATAACCATGGATATTACTGCTGAAAAGCCTCCTAGAAAAACAAGGGTTGCAAAAAAGGAGTTTCCGTTTTCTAATGGTAATAACAAGGAATAATATTCCGCATTTTCCGTAGACCCGAAGGTTAGTTTTCCTGCCCAAGCAATAAATATAACAAAGAGATTAAATAGCAATAAATACAATGGAAACAACCAAATTGCTTTTTTTAAATGTTTTTCTCTATTGTTTTCTAAAACCGAAACTTGAAACTGTCTTGGTAGTAAAAAAATAGCCATAAAAGATAAACCGATTAAGAAAAACCAATTGAAACCATCCTCTATTCCGCCAAGCGTAGTGAGCTCTTTAAAGTTTGGTGTCACTGAAATTTTATTATAAATATCTGTAGTACCATCAAATAAATAATAGGTAACATATATTCCGATAGCTAAAAAGAATACGAGTTTTAAAACCGACTCGAAAGCCACTGTAGCAATAATACCTTTGTGTTTTTCGGAAGCATCTGCATTTTGCGTTCCAAAAAAGGTTGCAAAAATGGCTAATATTAAAGCCACATAAAATGTAGAATCATCTATAACTACTGTTGAAATATAACTGGTATCATCCGACATGATCTCAAAAGTTTCGGAGACTGCTTTTAGCTGTAGTGAGATATATGGCAATGTACCGAACAAACATATAATAGTCACTAACGCACCAAGAAACCTATTGTTTCCGTAACGCAAGGAAATAAAATCGGCTATAGATGATATTTTATGCTGTTTAGAAATTCGGATAATTTTTCGAAGTACCACAATCCACAAAGGAGCAGCAATAACAGGACCTAAATAAATAGGTAAAAAATTGATTCCGGAATTTGCTGCAATTCCAACGCTTCCGTAATAAGTCCAAGCAGAACAATACACAGCTAAAGACAAGGTATATACATATGGATTATTCACCCATTTGCTTTGGCGTTTTTTTTCAGCTAGAAAAGCAATGTAAAATAACACTGCTAAATAGATGATAATAATAATTATTAAAGCGTAATTATTCATAATGGCGTTTTAAAACGATATATGAAATTACGATAGATACTAACCAAATGGAAAATATGGAGAAATATAAAGTTGGAATACCAAAAATGGCGCCTTCAAAATTAAAAATTAAGATGAATGGTATATTAAAAATAAGAAACAATGCTATCGATAGTACGACAAGCTTTTGTTCGTGGCGTTTTTTCATGGATTGGTTGTTTTTCTTTCCGCGAAAGCGAAAAAATAGTAATGCTACTAATATAAGAAATCAGCACTACATAAATGTAATGCTGATTCTCAAACTAACTAAATTAAATTAAGTTCCTTATTTTTCAGCAAAAGCTAAAAGAATATAAGACAAAACTCAATATTTTAATGGTCTGAAGCTTCACCTGCTCCAGAAGGTATTCTAATACTTTCCACCATGTCTTGTACATTTTGAGGTGGTGCTGGTGTCATACGTGAAACGACTAATGAAATTACAACGTTTACTAGCATTGCAATGGTACCAAATCCTTCAGGAGAAGTACCAAACCACCAATCTTCACTTGTTCCACCACCAAACATGTTCAGTTTAAATTTCATCATATAGAACATCATTAAAACGATACCTACAATCATACCTGAAATGGCACCTTGGCTATTCATTCGTTTATCAAAAATTCCTAAAATAATGGCCGGAAAAAAGGAGGCTGCGGCGAGACCAAAGGCGAGTGCGACGACTGCTGCCACAAATCCTGGAGGATTAATTCCGAAGTAACCTGCAATTAAAATTGCTACAAAAATGGAAATTCTTGCTGCTGTTAATTCATTTTTATCTGAAATATCTGGCTTTAATTGTTTTTTAATTAAATCGTGAGAAATAGATGTAGAGATTACTAAAAGCAATCCTGCTGCTGTAGATAATGCTGCTGCAAGTCCACCGGCTGCTACTAATGCAATTACCCAATTTGGTAAATTAGCAATTTCTGGATTTGCTAATACCATGATATCTCTATCTACATACAATTCATTTTCAGCATCACTTGCGTTAGATACCATACGTTCTCCATGAGCTCCTCTTGCATCTGTATACACTGGTTTTTTGCTGGATAAAGCGCTTCCCGCTACGTATTGTATTTTCCCATCGCCATTTTTATCTGCCCAAGCAATTAATCCAGTGTCTTCCCAGTTTTTAAACCATACAGGAATTTCTTTGTATTCTTTATTACTTACCGTTTCTATTAGATTTGTTCTTGAGAAAACGGCAATTGCAGGTGCTGTTGTATATAAAATTGCGATTAAGAATAACGCATAACCTGCAGATTTACGTGCATCTTTCACTTTAGGCACTGTAAAGAAACGCACAATTACGTGAGGTAATCCAGCTGTTCCTGTCATTAATGCTAAAGTAATTGCAAATACATCCCATGTAGATTTTGTTCCGCTTGTGTATTCGTTAAAGCCGAGTTCTGTATGTAATAAATCTAGTTTATCTAGCAGAAAAGCGCCACCTTCTACTTTTCCTCCCATTCCTATTTGCGGAATGATATTTCCTGTCATTTGCATCGAGATGAAAAATGCAGGAACCATAAAAGCAAAGATTAAGACACAATATTGTGCTACTTGCGTGTATGTAATTCCTTTCATTCCTCCTAAAAGAGCAAATGTTAGTACTACGGTCATTCCAATAAGTACTCCTAAATTAATATCTACTTGTAAGAATTGAGAAAACACAATACCTACACCACGCATCTGACCTGCAACATACGTAAATGATACAATTAATGCGCAAATTACTGCTACGGTTCTAGCGGTGTTTGAATAATATCGATCTCCAATAAAATCGGGAACGGTGAACTTACCAAATTTACGTAAGTAAGGCGCTAATAATAATGCAAGTAGCACGTATCCACCAGTCCATCCCATCAAATACACAGAGCCATCATATCCTGAAAAGGAGATAATTCCTGCCATACTTATAAAGGAGGCGGCACTCATCCAATCGGCTGCGGTAGCCATACCATTTGCTAAAGGAGAAACGCCTCCACCAGCAACATAAAATTCTTTTGTTGAGCCTGCTCTTGCCCAGATTGCTATTCCAAAATATAAGGCAAAAGTAATCCCTACTAATAACCATGTCCAAAATTGTACACTCATAATTTTTGTTTTTTTATTAAGATTAGTTTAGGATTACTCGTCGTAACCGTATTTTTTATCTAGTTTATTCATTAGTCTTACGTAAACGAATATTAAAATCACGAATACATATATAGAACCTTGTTGGGCAAACCAGAATCCTAGTTTAAATCCGCCAAGTCTAATGGTATCTAATTCTTCTCTAAATAATATGCCGCATCCAAAGGACACAACAAACCATATCACAAGTAATATTGCTAAATACTTGATGTTTTCTTTCCAGTACGCGGTAGCGTTGTCTTGTTTATCACTCATAGTTATTTATTTTATAGATATATCATTGCTTGAAGTGAAATAGTGTTTGTATCTACGGCACCAAATTGTTGATTGTTATATTCTAAGGTTAGTTTTGAGTTATGCCCACTCATAAAAGCATTAACACCTATTCCTAATGTTGTTCTGTCATCACTTGTAGCATCATAACTATGCGAACCATAACTTACATAAGGTTGAAATCTTGTTTTTGTTTTATCCCCATTAAATACATAACCAACATGACCATATAGCATGTCTCCTGTACCATAAGCACTATACAAATAATCTTTTCCGTAGTCATTACTTTGAAATACAGCGTACGCAGTAATGGCGCTACCTTTATCTCCTATTGGTGCATCATAAAAAGCATCTACAGCAAATATGGAAACATCTTCCCCTTTTAAATCTGGATTTAATAAGGTTCCGTTATCTACAACAGATCCTTTTGGATGTAAAAAGAAACCTGCTCCTACGTTGAATACTTTTTTAGTACCTAAGTAGGTTCCAACTTTATATGGTAAAAAATTAGATTCCTGATCGAAGAAATGGTAATCAAAATATCCTGCATACGTTTTTCCTGCATCTTTAGAACCTAAAGTAGAACGACCATTATATACTGCTTGTCCAGCAGCAACTTGTGTTCTATCTGAAGCATCTCTACCATCTAAAGTAGCATTGGCTGCATCGTTAATGGCAACGCGATATTGCAATTTGTTAAATTTACCTTTTGCAAAAATCCCTAAATGGCGTGCAAATTGATCGGATAACCCTATAGTAGCCCAGGATTGTCGATTATTATCTAAAGTCATCATGTTTAAGGTACTCTGGTTATTTAATCTAGAAATACCATTAAAATAATGTAGCCCTCCACCAACAGTGTGATTTTTGCCTACATTATATTGGGCCCAAACATCATGAAAAAAGAGTTGTGAACCATCTCCTTTTCCTGTAGGACTTAAAGTAGTACTTGTTAAGCTGTTTAATCCGAAATGTGTTAAAATTAAGAAGTCTTTGCTAATTTGTGCAAACATTAAAACACGAGCACGACGTAAATTGAAGTTTAATTTACTATTTTCATTTCCGTTAGCATCAAATGTTTCGTCTGTATTATAATTTGCTTGGACTTGTGCCCAAGAAATAAGTCGAAGATATTTAGAACCTTCTTCGTTAAATTTAAACTTAAGTCCTCCATCATAATCTGGAGAGCCTTGAGCGGTCATAAATTGAAAGGACATTAAAAAGAGTCCTGCCAATAAAAGGGTTTGTTTTCTCATTGTTTAAAGGATTAGTTAGTAATAATTGGTTTTGTGTGCACCACTAATCTCTAAAAAACAATCTGTTAACAAAAAATTAATATATCTTTTTGTTAAATTACTATACTAACTTTTAAATCGTTCCCATTTAATAAGCATAAATTTATCTCCCAACTCAGTAACTACAACACCTGCTCCTTTTATATTTTCAGAATTACTAAAATAAACACCTAATTCTGAAGCATTTAAAATTTTATATGTTGGATGGTAATTAGCATTATGCGGACGTTTAATATTGTACTTTTTCACCCAATTCATGATACTAACATGAGAGATTCCTAAAATACGTTCGATTTCACGATAGGTTAACCCTTCTAAATACAATTGAAGCGATTTATTAACGTAGTAGTCATCTATCTTCTTTCCTATCTTATTCACAGAGAAAAAATAATTGCACTTTTTACACTTATAACGCTGTCTATCGTTAACAATTCCGCTTTTAATGTAATGGTCTGATCCGCAATTAGGACATAAATCTACTGTCATATATATTAATTTAGCATAAATATATCAATTTAGCAATAAAATAAAAAATCAATTGTTAAAAATTTAATTATTAAACATAAAAAAAGCCCTAAAATCAAGAATACCATGGATTTTTAGAGCTTAAATTATTAAAATGCAATATTGATAAGAATATCAGCTATTAAAAAAAGCTTCTTCCTCTTGGGTTAATAAACGGGAGTGGATTAAAAAACGAAGTCCTAGTGGAATTTCTAAAGAAAAACTAGCACCACGACCTTCCGTTACATCTACCGTTAAATGTGTGTGCTTCCAATATTCGAATTGGTCTTGGTTCATATAGAAATTCACTCCATTTAAAGTTCCTAATAAGATATCACTTTCGTCCAAGTACATATCTCCTTTTTCGAAAACCATTGGTGCAGATCCATCACAACAGCCTCCACTTTGATGAAAAATCAAGTCACCATGTTTGGCTTTTAACTGTTCTAAAACTTTTGTTGCTGCATCTGTAATTGCTATTCTTTCCATAATTTAAAGGTATTAAAAAAGGCTGAATTATAACTCAATTCAGCCTTTAGCGCTATTAATCAAAATATTTTAAAAGAAACCTAATTTGTTTTTATCATATGAGATTAACATGTTTTTGGTTTGACGATAATAATTAAGCATCATCACATGGTTTTCTCTACCAAATCCAGACTTTTTATACCCTCCAAATGGCGCATGCGCAGGATATGCATGATAACAATTTACCCAAACACGACCGGCTTTTATTGCTCTTGGAATCTGATATAATTGATGTGCATCCCGCGTCCAAACTCCTGCTCCTAATCCGTAAAGCGTATCATTAGCAATCTCGATAGCTTCCGCTTCATCTTTAAATTTAGTCACACAAACTACAGGTCCAAAAATCTCTTCTTGAAAAACCCGCATTTTGTTATGCCCTTCTAATATCGTTGGTTTGATATAGAAACCGTTTGCTAAATTCCCACTAAGTTCATTTGCAGCACCTCCAGATAATACTTTTGCACCTTCTTCTTTTCCTATTTCGATATAGGATTTTATTTTCTCGTGTTGGTCTTTGGATGCTTGTGCACCAACCATAGTATTCACATCATACGGATTATCTTGAATGATAGCATTTGTTCTTTCCACAACACGCTTCATAAATGCATCATAAATATCTTCTTGCACTAAAATTCTAGAAGGCGCTGTACATACTTCCCCTTGATTAAAAGCGAATAAAACAGCACCTTCAATCGCTTTATCTAAAAACGCATCGTCATGATCCATCACCGAATTAAAAAACACATTTGGAGACTTCCCTCCTAATTCCATAGTCACCGGATTTAGGTTTTTGGACGCATACTGCATGATTAATTGTCCTGTTGTTGTTTCTCCTGTAAACGCTACTTTATCTACTTTAGCGCTAGACGCCAATGGTTTTCCTGCTTCCGGACCAAAACCGTGTACAATATTTACAACTCCCGGAGGAAATACGTCTGCAATTTTTTCCATTAAGAAAGTCGCTGAAGACGGTGTTTGTTCTGCAGGTTTTAAAACCACACAGTTTCCTGTTACCAAAGCTGGAGGTAATTTCCAGGACAGCATTAACAGAGGAAAATTCCATGGAATAATTTGTCCGATAACACCTAGAGGCTCTTTAATATTCATGGACAAAGTATTTTGATCTAACTCGGTTGCGCTTCCTTCTTCCGAACGGATACAAGCTGCAAAATAACGCCAATGATCTACTGCTAAAGGAACATCTGCATTTAGCGTTTCGCGAATAGGTTTTCCGTTATCACAAGTTTCAATAAGCGCAAACTCTTCTAGATTTGCCTCAATAATATCTGCTACTTTATTTAATAAGGTTGCTCTTTCTGTTGCCGAAGTATTTCCCCAAGCTTCCTTTGCTGCATTCGCTGCATCTAGAGCCATTTCTACATCCTCTTTTTGAGAACGAGGATATTTTGCTATAAAGGAATTATCGATTGGTGACGTATTCTCAAAATACTGACCACCTATGGGTTCTACAAATTTTCCGTTTATAAAATTGCCATATTTTTCTTTAAATTTCGGTTTAGAATAACTCATATAAATTCTTGTTAAATTAGTAATTAGATAATTTTTTAATCTAAAAAATATATTATCTTTATTTTTGATAAAGTTATTTTATCATATCCTAATTACCTTGCACGTATTTATCATAGTTTTGAACATATCTATTATTAACAGATTTGTTAACTAAAATTTTGTAACATTGAGTATGGAATCGTTATTACATCAACATAGAAACCACAGAAAACTCACCACTCTGGTAGAGAATAGAACCACCTATAGTGCAGATTATGCAGAGCTCAATATTTTTGAAACACACGCTTTCGCGGAAAAAATATCCCTAACATTTAACTTTCCTATTATTGCAAGTATGCTTACTGGAAAGAAAATCATGCATATTGACGGTTTTGAACCTTTTGATTTTTTCCCTGGTGAATCTGTAGTCATGCCAACTAATAAGGAAATGGTTATTGATTTTCCAGTGGCAACAAAAGAGAATCCGACGCAATGTTTAGCCTTAGGCATTGATGCTTTTAAAATTGATGAGGTTGTTGAAAAATTCAATCAGCAAGTAGCTATTGAAAATGAAAATAACACTTGGGATTTAGACGAAACCTCTTCACATTTAATAAACAATACCGATGTCAATCATCTAATAGAACGATTAACGTATACGTTTACCAACAATAATAAATCGAAGGATGTATTATTAGATTTAATGATTCAGGAGTTAATTGTTAGGCTGTTGCAAACAAAAGCTAAATCCTTAATAATAAATGATCCGCATCAAGTTTTTAATGATACTAGAATAGGAACGGTTATTAAGTTTATTAAAGAAAATTTAACCAATAAAGACATGTCTGTAGACGTGTTGGCTAAGAAAGCATATATGAGTGCTTCTCACTTTCACAGGCAGTTTAAAAACACATTAGGAATCTCTCCTATTGATTATATAAATTCGGAAAAAATTAAATTTTCAAAAAAACTGATTAAAGAATCTTCCGATTTTAGGATGTCTGAGATTGCTTTTAAATCCGGATTTAATAACACGAGTTATTTTAACAGACAATTCAAAAAAATGGAATTGATGACGCCGCAACAGTTTAAAGCTTCTATTAATAAGGCTTAATTCGCTTTTAGTTCTATGCTTTTATTTTTTTTAAAGTTAACTAGATTTCATTCTTTTAAAATACGCTTTCGCTTCTTTTACTACTCTTGGTGCTAAAATTAAAGTGGCTGTCATAGTTGGTATTGCCATCAATGCAAAAACACCATCTATTAAATTAATCATTAATGCTAACGATGTGGTTGCTCCAAGAATAATACTTAGAATATAAAAATAGTTGTAGTAATGCTTATTCTTTTCTCCGATTAAAAACGACAAACATTTTCCACCATAATAGGCATATGAAAACAAGGAAGACACACTAAAAACCACAATACAAAGCAGCAGTAAATATCTACCATAGGTTGGCATTGCCGCTCCAAAAGCATTTGCTGTTAAACTCACGCCATTCGCTTCGGTAGTTTGCCAAACTCCTGTTACTAAAATTGCCAAAGCAGTAAGCGTACAAACGATCAAGGTATCAATTGCAGGACCTAACATCGCGACTAAACCTTCCCGAATTGGCTCGTTTGTTTTTGCTGCTCCGTGTGCTAAAGGTGCTGTACCAATTCCTGCTTCATTAGAAAATGCACCACGACGAATTCCTAAAATGATTAATCCTCCTAGAAGTCCGCCTAAAAAGGCATCACCTTTATAATTTTCTGCTGTAAAAGCATCGGTAAATATAAGTTTGAAATACGTTGGAACCACTTCCGCATTAGCGAACAAAATAATAAGAATTAGCACAAAATAAAGCAATACCATACTTGGCACTAACCTAGAGGCCACTTTACTAATTCGATTTAATCCACCTAAAATAACCACCGAAGTAATACTAACTAAAATAAGACCAATAATTAAATTAGAAGTGAAATTCACAGCTACACCATTGGGTTTTAAAACAATATCATTAATTGCCTGTGTTAACTGGTTTACATTAAAAACAGGCAACGCGCCTATTAATCCGCAAAGACTAAAAAACACCGCTAAAGGCTTCCAATGTTTCCCTAAACCTTCCATAATAAAATACATGGGTCCGCCTTGCGTATTACCTTCGCTGTCTTTCCCACGATACATAATTGCCAAACTAGAAGTAAAGAATTTTGTAGCCATACCAATAATTGCGCTAACCCATAACCAAAATACAGCTCCTGGCCCGCCAATAGAAATTGCGACTGCTACTCCTGCAATATTTCCCATACCAATGGTAGAAGACAAAGCAGTTGTTAAGGCTTGAAAATGGGTGATTTCTCCTTTATCCTCTGGGTTATCATATTTACCACGAAGTACTTGTATGGCATGACCTAAATAACGAAAGGGTAAAAATCGAGATAAGATTAGAAGATACAAACCTCCTCCAATTAATAAAATGAGTAACGGAAGTCCCCAAACGAATGAGGCAAAATCTGCTATAAATTGATCTAGTTTTTGCAATGGTAGTATTTTTTATAAATGTAATAAAAGCTATTGACTTATAAATTTAATACGCTAATTTAGTTCAGCTAATACTCATCCATCAAAAATCAATCTCATGAAATCATTAAAATTACTATTCTTTTTATGTATTACAGTTTCTTTACATGCTCAAGATCATTCGGAAGAAAAACATTTCAGACATTTAAGATACAATCATGTATCGCCATATATTGTACTTGCAGGAATTCATCCTATTTCAAAAGAAACAGCAAAATCTACATCTCATTACACCTTTATTTATGATAATGAGAATAGGTTAATCGAAATTATTAATTCGCATTATCACACTGAAAAAAAGCATCCTTTAGCTTCTATTGGAGTTTATAAAATGCGTATTACTTATGAAGACAATAAAGAAACAAGGACTTTTTTTGATCCAAACAATAAACCTATTACTAACGACCGAGAAGTGTTTAAAGAAGTATATACCTATGACACTAAAGGAAACAAAATAAAGCTTGCATTTTATGATTTAGACAATAATCCTATAGTATCGAATTGGGAAATAGCTACATATAAATGGACAAAAACAAAAGATGGCATTATTGAAAAACGCTTTAACCTAAAAGATGAAGAAGTTAATGTTTCTCCATATTTTGAATTTGGAACAACATTGATAAAAATGGATAAAAACGGCACTCCAAAAGGACATTATAATTTAAATGACAAACTAGAAATCACAGAAAACATTGTTGGTGTTGCCTCTTATCAAGATACATTTGATGCTATGCAAAATCATGTTAAATATAGCTATCATGATAGTAAAAACAATTTAACAATGAACCAATGGCAATTTTCTATTGGTGAAAAAATATACGATAGTATTGGTAATAATATTCAGCTTAATTATTATGATACCGCTGGAAAATTTATTAGAGATAGGTATGTTTATTCTAACGCTGAAATAGCTTTAAGTAAAGCTACTACTGTAAAAGACTCTACAGAAATCAAAGAAAAAGCACTGGGTTATTTAATTGGTTTACAACAATTAAAACCAGAACTAATGAATGAGGTATTGAATGACAGCTTAAACAAAGTAACCATTGGTTGGGATAGAAGCACAAAAAAAGAATACTCCAAAAGAACCACAAAAGAGCAAATGATTGTCTTTGCAAATTCTTGGAATAAATCGAATACCCAATTCCCTGTTCCACCAAATAACAAAGTGATCATTCTGGATATTTACAATCGTATTGCAAATGTGAAACTAGTATCTGATAATTGGGTAGAATATTTACATCTAATGAAACTAGATGGAAACTGGCAAATTGTGAATTTGATCTGGCAATATAAAGATGTAGATCGTTATCCTAAAGAGTAAGCATAAAAAAAGACCTAGTAATCACTAGGTCTTTTTTTTATAAGTATTATTAATGCTATTTTGCCAAATACGCTAAAACATTTTTCTCAATGCGTTCTTGAATATTAGAAACATCTGCTTTTACAAATGGCTCTCCCATGATTTTTTCATAAAGCTCGATATATCTTTCGGAAACGGTTTCTATATATTCATCGCTCATTACAGGAACAGTTTGCCCTTCTAAACCTTGAAAATCGTTTGCAATTAACCACTGACGTACAAACTCTTTAGAAAGTTGTTTTTGCGCTTCACCTTTATCTTGACGCTCTTGATAACCATCCGCATAAAAATAACGCGAAGAATCTGGTGTATGAATTTCATCAATTAAAACGATTTTGCCGTCTTTAGTTTTTCCGAATTCATATTTAGTATCCACTAAAATCAATCCGCGAGAAGCAGCTATTTCTGTTCCTCGTTGAAATAATTTTCTGGTGTAATCTTCTAAAACAATATAATCTTCTTGAGAAACAATTCCTTTTGCAAGAATATCTTCACGAGAAATATCTTCGTCATGATCTCCCATTTCTGCTTTCGTTGCAGGTGTAATAATTGGCGCAGGAAACTTATCGTTTTCTTTCATTCCTTCTGGCATAGCAACACCACAAAGCATACGTTTTCCTGCTTTATATTCTCTTGCTGCGTGACCAGACATATACCCACGAATTACCATTTCTACTTTAAAAGGCTCACATAAATGTCCGACAGCCACATTAGGATCTGGCGTTGCGGTTAACCAATTTGGCACCACATCTTCGGTAGCTTTCATCATGCTGGTTGCTATCTGGTTTAGTATTTGCCCTTTGTACGGAATTCCTTTTGGCATCACCACATCGAAAGCAGAGAGTCTGTCTGTTGCTATCATGACTAATTCTTGGTCATTAATGTTATAAACAGCTCTTACTTTTCCTTTGTAAAGACTTTTCTGGTTTGGAAAATTAAAGTTGGTATCTGTAATTGTATTACTCATTTTTTTTGCTTTATTTGAGATGCTTCACTTCGACTGCGCTCTGTACAGGCTAGCTCAGCATGACATATAACTATTAGTTGTGTTACTTATTCCTTTTTATAAATTATTGCTTCTGAATTTTAGTACAGAATGACAAAATTAACTTTTTAGTTTCGATTTCCAGCCCTGATTGCAGCGGCATCCTTTTTACGTCAGTTCGAGTGGATTTGCTTTTTTGCAAATTTGTATCGAGAACAAGTAAAAAGATATAGCGGAAAGCAGGTTCCTGGCTTCTAAAAAAATTAACCGTCTAGATTTTCAATATTTCGATATGCTGCGATGACTTTTTTCACTAATTTATGACGAACAACGTCTTTATCATCTAAGAAAACCATGCCAATACCTTCAATATCTTTTAAAACCAATAGCGCTTCTTTTAGTCCTGAAACCGTACGACGCGGTAAATCTATTTGTCCGGGATCACCAGTTAAAAGGAACTTTGCATTTTTCCCCATACGGGTTAAAAACATTTTCATTTGTGCGTGTGTGGTGTTTTGGCCTTCATCTAAAATAACAAATGCGTTATCTAAAGTTCGTCCGCGCATAAACGCCAAAGGTGCAATTTGAATGGTTCCGTTTTCTATATAATGCGCCAACTTTTCTGGAGCAATCATATCGCGTAATGCATCATATAAAGGTTGCATGTACGGATCTAATTTTTCTTTTAAATCTCCCGGAAGAAATCCTAAATTTTCACCAGCTTCTACTGCAGGACGTGTTAAAATAATACGTCGCACCTCTTTATTCTTCAATGCTTTTACTGCTAACGCAACACCTGTATATGTTTTTCCTGTTCCTGCTGGACCGATGGCAAAAACCATATCGTTTTTACGCATAAGCTCTACCAATTTACGTTGGTTTGCGGTTTGGGCTTTAATAATTTTTCCGTTTACACCATGCACTATAGCTTCTCCACTTTTTGCGGTTGTAGCATAATCATCACTAGTATTGCTGGTTAAAACACGTTCAATAACGTTCTCATCTAGCTTGTTATACTTGGCGAAATGTTTTATCAACATGTTGATTCGCCTATTGAACTCGTCCAAAAGCTCTTCTTCTCCGTAAGCCTTAATTTCATTGCCTCTAGCGACAATTTTTAATTTTGGAAAGTGTTTTTTTAATAGTTTAATATTTTCATTTCCAGATCCAAAAAATTCTTTTGGAGTAATTTCTTCAAGTTCAATTATTAATTCGTTCAAAAGCGCATCGATTTAATTATATTAATCTGTTCCATTTTATTAGATTTGTTATCCAATTAGAAAGCTAAACAAACTTAAACAATTTTAAGGTGTGTTATGTTAAAAAAATATCAACAATAATTCATGGCAATAATAACATTAACGACTGACTTTGGTGAGAAAGATCACTTTGCTGGTGCGATAAAAGGAGCTATTTATAGTGAAATTCCTGATGTTAAAATTGTTGATATCTCGCATTCTGTGTCGCCATTTAATATACCAGAAGCGGCATATATCATCCAAAATGCATATAGTAGTTTTCCAAAAGGCACTATTCATTTAATTGGTATTGATGCAGAAATAAATCCGGAAAACAAACACATCGCTGTAAAGTTAGATGGCCATTATTTTATTTGTGCCAATAATGGTATTATGAGTATGATTTGTGCCGAAATTGCGCCAGAGAAAATTGTAGAAATTAATATTCACGATAAAATAGTTACTAGCTTTCCCGTTTTAGATGTGTTTGTAAAAGTAGCATCACATATGGCTCGAGGTGGAACTCTAGAAGTTATAGGAAAAGCAATAACCGATATAAAACCGACAAACAATATACATCCTTTTGTAAACGATGAAAAAACGCAAATTATAGGAAGCATTATTTATATTGATAATTATGGTAATGTGGTTACTAATATTAGAAAATCTTTTTTTGAAGAAATTCACAAAGGTCGTGATTTTGAAATATCTGCTAGAAATTACAAGTTTAAAACCATCCACAAAAAGTATAGTGATATTATAGATTTCGATATTCCGGAAGAAAAAAGACATGATGAAGGACGTGGTGTTGTGGTCTTTAACTCTTCTAACTATTTAGAAATTGCACTCTATAAAAGTAACACAAGTACCGTTGGTAGTGCTGCTACATTAATGGGTTTACAACTTAGAGATACGGTAACTATTAATATTAATAAAGTATAATTTTTTTTGCAGTCGCAGTTTATAGTCATCGTTGGAAGCGTAAAGCAAATAAATTATAGAAAATTAGTTTTGAATTAGAGAAATTCACTTTGAAACTTTTAACTTTTAACTTTTAACTTTTAACTTTTAACTTTTAACTTTTAAAAAATGTTTGTTCGAATTGTAAAAATGAGTTTTGATCCTTCTAAAATTGAAGAATTTTTAGAAAATTTCAATGAAAAGAAAGAATCTATACGAAACTTTGATGGTTGCCGTTTCTTAGAGTTATACCGAGATAAAACAAATCCGAATATATTTTTCACCTATAGTTATTGGGAAGCGGAAGCCGATTTAGAAAATTACAGACAATCGGATTTATTTAAAGATATCTGGGCAAAAACAAAACCATTATTTAATGGAAAACCAGAAGCTTGGAGTGTGGATAAAGTCGCTTCTCTGGAGTAAGGAGTGTTCCGTGTTCCGTGTTCCGTGTTCCGTAAGTGAAAAATCAATATTGGTACCAAAACAAATAAACGCATCAACAAAAACAAATAAATAAAGCATGTTAAAAAGAATATTTATTTTAACCCTAACCATCTGCTTAGTTGCTTGTAAAAAAGAAACACCAATTGCCAAAATTGGAGAGCAAGTTCCTGATTACACATTTAAAAACGTTTTAAACAGTGTGGATAATGAGGTTACCATTCAAGATTTAAAAGGGAAAGTAGTAATCCTAGAGTTTTGGGCAACTTGGTGCGGACCTTGCATTCCTGCAATGAAAAAACTAGATAGCCTTAAAACCGAATTTAAAGACCAAATAGAAGTAATTACTATTTCCACCGAAAATAGCGAACGATTAGAAAAATTCATTAAAAGTACAAATACGAAACTACGAATTGTTTCAGATACCATTCATCAAAATAATTTTAAGTACAAAATAATTCCGCATTCTATAATCATTGATAAAAAAGGTATTGTTAGAGCAATTACAAGTCCAGAAAATATAAATAAAGAAGTTTTAACAGACCTTATTGTTAATGATAAAATTAGTTTAGAAGTTAAAGACGACTATTACATTGATCCAAATTTAGAAGTAAAAACAATAAAATCGATTTCTAATTCAAATTACAGAATAGAATTAAAAACTTTTGACCAAGACAAAAGAGGAGGTTCCCAAGTTTTAAAAGATATAGATGGGAATATTAATGGTGTCGAAATATGGAATAGTACCATTCCTAGATTATACCAAACACTTTTCGATATATCATCGCCAAGTAGAATGGTTTATAAAGACAGTTTAAGCGAAGCCGATTTCCCGTATGATGAAGCACATAAATACAATATGCTTATTGAAGCTTCCTCAAAATATCAAGATAAATGGAAACAAACTGGAATTGATTTTCTGAACCAGCAATTAGGTATAAATGCACAAATGGGAATAGATACTCTTGCCTGTTACGTCTTAAAAAACATAGATAATAGTATTCAAGAATCTTCAGCAAAAGAAACAGAATTCATGTTTATGGGACCAATTCTTAAAACTAAAAAGATTACAATTTCTAAACTTGTAGATTATATAGAAAATTTCAATAAGCTCCCTGTTGTTGACCAAACGGGATTAACTGGAGAATATGATATTGATTTAGATTGGGATTTATCTAATACAGAAACATTTCATGAGGCATTAAAAAAATACGGATTAAAACTTGAAAAATCGGATGAAAAATTACCTGTAAAGGTGATGGAGATTTACAAGAAAAAAACCAAATTATAAAACATTCCTTGCTATCCAAGCGGGACATTTTTTTTAATTGAAATAAAAAAGAAATTAATTACCAAGTCGCTATTCGACTCGTAATGAAAGAATATATATTATATGTTTGCTATACTTAAAAAAGAAATCAACTCCTTCTTCGCTTCACCAATAGGTTATTTGGTGATTGCTATATTTTTATTGCTAAACGGTTTATTCCTTTGGTTATTTAAAGGAGAATTCAATATTCTAGATAATGGTTTTGCCGATTTATCTTCCTTCTTTTTACTAGCACCTTGGATTCTTATTTTCCTAATTCCCGCAGTAACCATGCGCAGTTTTAGTGACGAGAAAAAACAAGGAACGCTAGAACTTTTACTTACCAAACCTATTAGTAAATTACACATTGTACTTGGAAAATATTTTGGCGCATTGGTATTAATATTAATCGCGCTTTTACCAACACTACTTTATGTATATACAGTAAACCAACTTGGTAGTCCGCAAGGAAATCTAGATATTGGTAGCACACTTGGCTCCTATTTTGGCTTATTATTTCTAGTCGCAGCGTATACCGCAATTGGCTTATTTACTTCTAGTATCACTGATAATCAAATTGTAGCATTTATTACTTCGGTATTTTTATGTTTCCTTTTTTATATTGGTTTTCAAGGTATTGCCGACTATATGTCTAGCACTTTTGTAGAGCAATTAGGCATGAGTGCACACTATAAAAGCATGAGTCGTGGTGTTTTAGATACTCGAGATATTGTTTACTTTTTAAGTGTCACTGTTTTATTTATTTTCTTCACTTCTAGAAAAATTCAAACAAAACCATTTGTAAAAAAGGACTATGCAATCTTTCTTTTATTGCCTTTAGGTCTTTTGGTTTTCAATATATTTTCAGCGAAAAGCGGATTATACCAACGCTATGATTTAACGCAAGACAAACGTTATACCATTAGTGATGCTGCTTTACAGATTATAGATAAGGTAGAATCGCCAATTTTAGTAGATGTATTTTTAGAAGGCGAAGATTTTCCTACGGAATTTAGACGACTTAAAAACGAAACGAAGCAACTGCTGGAAGAATTTGAAGCACAGAATGCTAACATCAAATTTCATTTCATCAATCCGATTGCAGACGAAGCAACTCGCGAACGCAGCATGCAACAGTTAAATGATCGCGGTTTAATCCCAATGCAATTAACCGTTCAAGAAAGTGGAAAGTCTAGCCAAGCAGTAATTTTCCCTTGGGCTTTAGCGAGTCATAATGGGGAAACGGTTAAAATCCCTTTAGTAAAAACGAAGATTGGAGCGACACAACAAGAATTAGTAACCAACTCCGTACAGCATTTAGAATATGCTTTTGCCGATGGATTTAGCAAATTAGTAAATCCGAAAAAACGCAAAGTATCCATACTAAGAGGAAATAATCAATTAGAAGATAAATACATTTTCGATTTTGTAAAAACGATTGGCGACTACTATTTTATTGCTCCTTTTACTTTAGATAGCGTTGCAACCAATCCGCAAAAAACATCCAAAGCGTTAAATGCATTCGATTTAATTATTTCGGCAAAACCTACTGAAGCATTCACTGAAAAAGAAAAACTGGTCTTAGATCAATTTACTATGAAAGGCGGAAAAAGCCTTTGGTTAGTAGATGCTGTAGCGATAGAAAAAGACAGCTTGTATAATCCGACAGGAAAAGGTGTTGCAACTGCTAGAAATTTAAATCTTACCGATTTCTTTTTTAAGTATGGTGTTCGTATTAATCCATCTTTGGTAAACGACCTCTACTCTGCTCCAATCACTTTAGCTTCTGGAGAAGGTAGTCAATCGCAATTCCAGCAACTTCCTTGGTACTATTCGCCATTAGTAAATGCAGAAAGTAAGCATGCGATTACCAATAATTTAAATTTGGTGAAGTTTGATTTTGCGAATCCAATAGACACCTTAAAAAACAATATTGATAAGACTATTCTCTTAAAAAGCTCTGTGCTTACTAAGCTAGATGGTACACCACGTGAGGTGAGTTTAGAAATGACACAAAAAGAACCGGACCCTACACAATATGACAAAGGCAGTCAGAATCTTGCGGTGTTGTTAGAAGGAGAATTTACTTCGGTATACAACAATAGAATAAAGCCATTTGCTTTAGAAAACGAATTAAATACCAGCATACCTACTAAAATGATTGTCATTGCAGATGGGGATATTATTAAAAATGATGTGGGTAGAAACGGACCAGAAGAACTTGGTTTTGATAAATGGACTGGACAAACCTACGGAAACAAAGAATTCCTACTAAACGCCGTAAACTACTTATTAGACGACGATGGACTTATAAACATTCGCACAAAAGAAATTGCGGTAGCTTTTTTAGATCCTAAAAAAGTAGCATCCGAAAAAGCAAAATGGCAAATAGTAAATATTCTGTTACCATTAGTTTTATTAGGTGTTTTCGGATTTATTTTTAATTTCTTCCGAAGAAAAAAGTATGCGAAATAGTATCTAGAAAACAATAAAAAGTTTCCTGCCTTCGCAGGAATAAATGTTAATAAGTTTGTTTCCATTTTCACTAGCTTTAGAATATATTTGTATCTATTCAATATTGAAACGAATTAACGTATTATATACATGAAATTTATAGTATCAAGTACCTATTTACTAAAACAATTACAAGTTCTTGGAGGTGTAATTAACAGCTCGAACACTTTACCGATTTTAGATAATTTTCTATTCGAATTAAATCATAACGAACTAACAGTTTCTGCAAGTGATTTAGAAACTACCATGTCTTCTAAACTAGATGTAGAAAGTGATAATGAAGGTAGCGTTGCAGTTCCTGCTCGTTTACTTTTAGACACTTTAAAGACTTTTCCGGAGCAACCGTTAACTTTTGTTGTAGAAGAAAATAACACGATAGAAATTAGCTCTAACCATGGTAAGTATGCATTAGCATATGCAGATGGTGCTGAGTTTCCAAAAGCTGTAGCATTAGAAAACCCTAGTTCGACAACCATTTCTGGAGATATTTTAGCAACAGCAATTAGCAAAACTATTTTTGCTGCTGGAAACGATGATTTACGTCCGGTAATGAGTGGTGTGTTTTTTCAGTTCTCTACAGAAGGTTTAACCTTTGTTGCAACAGATGCACATAAACTAGTAAAATACACGCGTGCAGATGTACAAGCTAGCCAAGTTGCAGAATTCATTATGCCTAAAAAACCTTTAAATCTTTTAAAAGGAATTTTAGCTGCTAGTGATGATGCTGTAACTATTGAATACAACGACTCTAATGCGAAGTTTACTTTTGAAAACACCGAATTAGTTTGTAGATTAATTGATGGAAAATATCCGAACTACGAAGCAGTAATTCCTAAAGAGAATCCGAATAAATTAAGTATTGACAGAACACAATTTTTAAACTCTGTGCGTCGTGTTAGTATTTTCTCTAACAAAACAACACACCAAATACGTTTAAAAATTGCTGGAGCAGAACTTAATATTTCTGCTGAAGATATCGATTATTCTAACAAAGCAGAAGAACGTTTAACTTGTGATTATCAAGGGGATGATATGCAAATTGGTTTTAACTCTCGTTTTTTAACAGAGATGTTAAACAATCTAACTTCAGACGAAGTACAATTAGAAATGAGTTTACCAAACAGAGCTGGAATTTTAACTCCTGTAGATGGATTAGATGAAGGAGAACAAGTTACTATGTTAGTAATGCCTGTGATGTTAAATAGCTAGTAAATTCCTGCGAAGGCAAGAATCTATTTACAGAGAACACAAAATATATTATTAAACTAAAGCGCACTCTTAGAATGCGCTTTTTTTGCTTTTAGAACGGATTTATTAAACCTAATAATTGAGATTCCTGCCTTCGCAGGAATTATGTTATTAAACTAAAACGCATTCTTAGGATGCGCTTTTTTTGTTTATTACATTATTATCCAGTTACTATTTTAATATTGTGCTCTTTTCATTACTTTTACGCGTACCAATAACCTCATAATGATTCCCTTAAATCTAGTGATTGGTATTTTATTAAATTAATTAATCTAACAATAATGAAAAGTAGAATACATCTATTCTTACTGGTGATACTTTGCGCTTTACAGTTCTCTTGTAAAGATAGTAGCAATGCCTTAATTGGAGAATGGTTACGCCATGATTTTAAGGCCAATTCTGAATACAAATTAACTTTTGAGGAAAACAATACTGGATACATAGTAGATCAACAAACTACAGGACAAGGTATTATTTCTAATATTGTTTCTATAGACTGGAAAGTCGATAAGGATAAATTAACCATAACTCAAAATGACAAAGACATAGTCACCACTTTTAAGTTTACCTCGAATGGTAATCTATTATTGTCAGATTTTTCAGCATTCGATTTTATAAAGCAATAATGGCTTTAGCATGCTTTATATAAAATAAAAAACGCAACCTTTTCAGGTTGCGTTTTTCTTTATCTAAGTAATTAACTAACTAATAAAATTAAAAGATAAAGGTATTTATTATGATGTTTTATTTTCTTCTATGTTTGTTTTTTCAAGTATTAGGCTTCCGTAAATAATGGCTATTATAAGACCTAAAATCATTCCTATAATTATTCCGTAACTAACCCAAGTGGAAACATCGTTCTTTATACTTCCTATAACTGCTCCCGTAGTTACTCCAAAAGAAGAACCTAATGCGATTCCTAGTCCAATATATTTTGTGAACTTGCTTTCCTTTTTCATATTCCTAATTAATAAAATTAAAAGATAAAGGATAGGTTGGTGTTTCCCCATTACTTGCTTTAATAGCATTTATAATAGGAAAGATTATAGATATAATTCCTAAAACCATAAAACCTAAAAGTCCTAATCCGAATAAAAGAATTAATGGCACGCAAATTATACAATATACAATTAAGCTCAACTGAAAATTAATGATGTTTTTACCATGCACATCCATTTGCTGTACTTTTTCTTTTTGAGTAACCCAAAGAATAAGCGGAAGAATTAAACTACCAAAACCAGTAACTAATGTAATTAATTGGCTTAAATGGGTAATAACTAAAAGTTGTTTGTCTTCTCTTTTCATGATGATTGATTTATTGATTGATACTTATAGGACGCACCGAATCATAAAATGTTACAACAATCCATAAAAAAATTAATGCGGCAGTTTCTCTTTTAATACACCATAAAGAAAAGTACCAAGTACTGCCGAGGCTAATACAATGAGTATTGGAACAAAACCAGCACCGACAAGCACAAAAATGGGTCCCGGACATGCGCCAGCTAAAGCCCAACCAAGTCCAAAAATGATTCCACCAATCATATACCTCGAAAATGATTTTTCTTTAGGAAGGATCACAATGGGATTACCATCTATAGATTTTATTTTATAATGTTTTATTACTTGCACAAATACGATTCCGAAAGCTAAAGCCGTTCCTATGATTCCATACATGTGGAAGGATTGAAACTGAAACATTTCGTAAATACGAAACCACGAAGCAGCTTCCGATTTGTACATAATTATTCCGAAGAAAAAACCAACAAGGATATATAAAATGCTTTTCATCTTTAAAATATTAGAGGGAATAATAAATGAACCATAGCCAATCCGCCAATAAAAAAGCCAATAACAGCAATTAAGGAAGGCAATTGTAAATTACTTAAACCAGAAATAGCGTGACCAGAAGTACAACCTCCAGCATAACGAGCGCCAAAACCAATGAGTACCCCTCCAACTATTAAAATAAGTATCGTTTTTATATCGCTTAAAGCGGAAATAGAGAATAACTCTCTAGGCATATATTGATTTTCAGTAGAAATATTTATGCTTGCTAAAGATGCTTTTGTAGCTTCACTAATTGCAGGCATTTCCCCATTAGATAAATAATGAGAAGCGACAAAACCGCCTAGAATAGCTCCTACTACCACCAATAAATTCCATTTATCAGATTTCCAATCGGATTGAAAAAAAGGACTTACTTTTCCTGCACCACAAGCAGCACAAAAAGTTTTTAAGTTAGAGGACATTCCAAATTTTTTCCCCATTAACAATAGGATTAGCATGGTGCACGCTATTAAAAAGCCCGAAAGATACCAAGGCCAAGGTTGTAAGAAAAATTCCATAAATAAATTTTCGGCAAAAGTACATGCTAAAAATCTATTTATAGAACTTATATCTAATAAAAATATGGAGTTTTATTTTACACTACAACTTGCTCCTTCTTTTTTAATACCGAACTTTACTAATATTGTTTCTAACAAACACCATTTTGTAAAAGCCGATTGTATTAAATTCACGCCAATAAACACGGTAAACCACATCCATTTTGGACTCACATATACAGAAAGCACAACGCTTAACAAAACCATTACACCTACTATAACTCTAAAATATGTATTTAACATTTTAATTAATTTTTAAATTTATATAAATTTCTCAATAGGAACCACTACCGCTTTTAAAGGAGTTTTAGTTTCTAGATTTGAATTAAATTCTTTTATTAAAAGAAATAAAGCATCAATATTTTCGTCTTCAGTAAAAGAAAAAAACAGACTCGATTCATTCCCTCCTTTTTCTGCTGAAAACCAATTTGAAGCCATTAATAACGAGGATCCATTTTTGTATCCTTCGATATCAGAACTACTAAAGTTTTCAATATTTGCTTTTTTGAAAAGCTTTAAAACCTCTTTTTCAAATTCTTCTACCGCTGTAACAATTACTAATTTCATTTGTTTACAATTTATTGTCCGTTCGAGCGCATTCGAAAACTCTTTTCAACTAATTCGCTAAATATAGATCTCGACCGCGTTCGACTAGACAAGTTATTATTTAAAATTCTTTTTCTCTATCATATAGTAAACTAATGGAACCACCAATAAAGTCAGCACGGTAGACACAATAGTTCCTCCCATTAACGAGATTGCTAATCCTTGAAAAATGGGATCAAACAGTATCACGAATGCACCAATAACCACCGTTCCTGCTGTTAATAGAATTGGCGTTGTACGTACTGCTCCTGCTTCAATACAAGCTTGTTTTAGTGGTACACCTTCCGTAGTTCTTAGGTTAATAAAGTCAATAAGTAATACGGAATTTCTAACCATAATTCCAGCTAAAGCAATCATACCTATAAAAGAAGTTGCTGTAAAAAATGCGCCCATTATCCAGTGTCCCAGAATAATTCCGATTAAGGATAAAGGAATAGCAACCATCATTACAATTGGTGCTTTAAAGTTTTGAAACCAACCTACAATTAAGATATATATTAAGATAATAGCTCCTAAAAAGGCAATTCCTAAGTCTCTAAAAACTTCTAAAGTAATTTGCCATTCTCCATCCCATTTTACCGTATAATTATCTTCAAAATCAGGTTGCCCTAAATACATTTCGTTTAATTCATAACCTTTTGGTAATGGAATTTCTTTCAACTTTTCTTCCATTCCAAGAATAGCATACGCCGGACTTTCTAATTCTCCTGCCATATCTGCCATCACATACACCACGCGTTTTTGGTTTTTACGGTAAATGCTTTTTGCTGCAGTCGTTTCCGTAATGGTTACCAAATCTGCAATAGGCACCATATTACCTTGTTTCGATTTCACCTTTAATTGTGAAATATCACTTATGGTCGATTTTTCCTTTTCATCTAAAGCCAATACCAAACCAACTTGGTTCACCGCATTTTCATCATATAACGTTGTAATCGCTCTATTAGACAATGCCATATTCATGGTATATGCAATTTGCTGTGGTGCTACACCATACAACATTGCTTTTTCTTTATTAATATCGAATTGATATTCGGTTTGATCTGCTTCCACCATCCAATCAATATCTACCACATCCGCCGTGTTTTTTAATATATCCTGAACGCTATTGGCTATTCTAATCTGCTCATTATAATCTGGTCCATACACTTCTGCAACAATAGTGGACATAACTGGTGGTCCTGGTGGCACTTCTACCAATTTAATATTTGCGTTATACTTCGCTGCAATCTTCTGAATGTCTGGACGCATTAACTTAGCAATATCATGACTTTGCGCGGTACGTTCTTCTTTATCAATTAAATTCACTTGAATATCTGCCATATTTGATCCGCCACGTAAATCGTAATGACGTACCAAACCGTTGAAAGTAATTGGAGCTGAAGTACCTACATAATTTTGATAATTCACTACTTCTGGTCGCGTAGATAGGTATTGCGATACTTCTTGTGCTACAACTCCTGTTCGCTCTAAGGTGGTACCTTCTGGCATATCGATCACTACTTGAAATTCATTTTTATTATCAAAAGGCAACATTTTTACTGCAACCGATTTAGTAAAAAATAATACCATCGTTGCCATTAACACCAAAAATGTTCCTCCTAAAAACAACCAACGTTTTGCTTTACTTTCTAATAACGGACGCTCAAACCTATTATAAATTCTATAAATAAGCGTGTCTTCAACCGCTTTTTCTGGTTTCTCTTCTGCTCCTTTTTTATCTTTTTCTCTTAAGAAAATATAGCCTAAATATGGCGTGATCGTTAATGCTACAAACAAGGATAATATCATAGCTATCGATGCACCAATTGGCATTGGCGCCATATACGGACCCATTAATCCGGAAACAAAAGCCATAGGTAAAACAGACGCTATTACCGTAAATGTTGCTAAAATGGTTGGATTCCCAACTTCATTTATCGCATACAAAGCGGCTTGCTTAAATGGCAAGCGTTTCATCTTGAAATGCCTGTGCATATTTTCGGCAATAATAATCGAGTCATCCACCACAATTCCGGTTACAAATACTAAAGCAAATAAAGTAATACGGTTTAGTGTATAATCCATCATATAGTAACTCAATAAGGTCAAAGCAAACGTAATTGGAACGGATAAAAACACGACCAATCCGCCTCGCCATCCCATTGCTAGCATCACCACAAGGGTTACAGCAAAGATAGAACCAATAAGGTGCCAAAGTAATTCGGATACTTTATGCGATGCTGTTTCCCCATAATTTCTAGTCACTTCCACATGTACATCATCCGGAATTAAAGTAGTACGTAAATGATCCACTTTATCAATAATAACTTCTGCAATTTTCATCGCATCTGCTCCTTTTCTTTTTGCTACTGAAATAGTTACTGCAGGATATTCCGATTTATAATCTGCCGATTTCACACTTCCTTTTCCGTAACCTAAACTCACATAATTTTGTGGTACTTCTGGTCCATCAATAATTTTAGCGACTTGTTTTAAATATATGGGCTGATTTTGTTGCACACCAACTACTAAATTTTCAACATCTGTAACCGAAGCTAAAAAAGCTCCTGTATTTACTAAAAATTCGGTATCATTTTTATCAAAACTACCAGCACTTAATTGGCTGTTATTCGCTTTAATCATTTCTGAAACCGATAAGAAATCCAATCCGCTTGCAGCCAACTTATCTTTGTCTAGAACCACCCGTAATTGACGATCTCTACCACCAATTTTATGCGTAACAGCGACGTCGTTAATCTTTTTAATTTCAGCTTCCAACTCTTGCCCCATTTGATTTAACTGGTAATCGTCGTAATTTTCACTCCACAACGTTAAACCCAACATTGGCACATCATCAATAGCACGTGTTTTCACCAATGGAAACGTAACACCAGCAGGCATTTGATCCATGTGCTTATTAATTTCGTTGTATAATTTCACAAAAGAGCGTTCAATATCTTCGCCAACATAAAACTGTACAATGACCATTCCTTGCTCTTTCATCGACGTAGAATACACATATTCTACCCCTTTAATATTCGATATTAATTGCTCTAAAGGCTTAATCACACGCGACTCTACTTCCGTAGGACTTGCTCCAGGATATCCCACAAAAATGTCTGCCAATGGCACATCAATTTGTGGTTCTTCTTCACGCGGAATTAAAAACGAACTGTACACACCAACCACCATAAATACAATCATTAAAAGCACTGTAAGCTTCGATTGCATAAAGACTTTGGCAATTTTACCTGCGATTCCTTCTTTCATAATTATTACTTTTTTTTCATTCCCACGAAAGTGGAAAACTTATATTTTTTTGGGCGTTTTAACAGGCTATGCGTTACAATCTTTTTTTACCATATATGGTAGCAAAAAAAGGATTTCCACTGCTATCCTTAACGCAACTTATTAGTTATTGAATGGTGATTTTCGCTCCATTAAACAGTTTGCCTTCAGCCGAAACAATGTAAGCCTCGTCTGCATTTAAACCAGACAATACTTCTACTTGATTACCAAAAGTTCGACCTAAGCGCAACCAACGTAATAATGCTGTATTACTCTGACTTACAGTATACACTCCAGATAATTGTCCGTTGGTTACAATAGCCTCGGTAGGAATTAAAACCATAGATGACGTTGCTTTTCTTTCCACAGGAAATTGCACCGTGGTAAACATGCCTGATAAAATATTGGCATCTGTTTTATCTAAATCTATTTTTACTAAATATTGTCCGCCAGTATTTTTAGCAGATGTACTTACTTCTGCTACTTTTCCTTTTATGGTTTTATTAATCGATTTCACCAATACATCCACTGCAGTTCCTTTGTTAATAGCAGAAATTTCCGTTTCAGGAACCATTGCCATCACTTCAAAATTTCCAGGCGTTTCTATACTTATTAATGATACTCCAGGATTAGCCATATTACCAGCTTCCACATTTTTACTAGTCACCGTTCCGCTAAAAGGTGCAGTTATATTACTATATGCAAATTGAGCGTTGATTTCGTTTTTCATTTGATTGGCTGCTTCTACTCTAGCTTTTGCCATTTCATAATTAGCAGTCATATCATCCATTTCTTTTTGCGATGCGCTATTATCTGCGAACAGATTTTTAAAACGATTGTAATCTTTTTGCGCATTTTTTAAAGCAGCATTAGCTTCTGTTATTCCTGCATTTACTTGTGCTCTTTTGGCTTGTAAATCGCTATTATTAATCGATATTAATAATTGACCTTTACGCACTTTATCTCCAACGTTAACGTGTACTTTATTTACATAACCCATCATTCTAGTGCTTAAATCGGCACTATTCGTGGCTTGTATTTTTCCGCTTACAGACAAAAAAGGACTACTTCCATTAGTTGTTACTTGGCTCGTTTTCACGCTAATTGCTGGCGAATTATCTACAACTGGCTTTTTGTCTTCGCTACCACAACTAATTAAGAATAATAATGCTGTGGATATTGTTAATAGGTATAAGTGTTTTTTCATTTTATTAGTTTTTATTTTAATACCTAAAAGATTTTTAAAACCTTGAAGGATAATTATTTTTACGTTAGTTATTTACTTACTGAAAACTGAGACTGAATACTGCAAACTATTTTTATTCTTTAGTTAAAAATTGTACATATGCTTGTGCGTAATTGTATTCAAAAATGGTTTGGTAATATTCCAATTGCTTTTGTGCATATTGCGTTTCGGCTAGTAATAAATCAGAAGTTTTTTCTAAACCTTCCTTGAATCTATTTGTTCGAATTCGTAAAGATTCTTCCGATTGTTCTAATGCTAAAGTTGTTAATTCTAGCTTATTCTCGGCATCAGTAAAAGCACGTTTCGCTTTGTTTAATTCTAAATTACTTTGTGATACATATTGTTTGTATTCTAATTTCGATTTTTCGAATTCGGATTTACTTTTTTGTGCTTTGCCAAAACGTTTGGAACCTTGAAAAATATCCCAACTTAATTGTGCTCCAAATAAATAACCATTTGCATCGCCTTGAAAAATTTGATCATCATACAACTCGTAACTTCCAAAAGCATTCAATCTTGGTAAAAACGCCATTTTATCTGCTTTATTCATCGCTTCGTATGCACTCGAAGCTAATTGCATCGCTTTAATATCCGAACGGTTTTCGGAAATCTTTTTATCTTCCAAAGCAAAGGTTGTAATCACCAATTCATCTGTTGGTATGTACACCACATAGTTTTCATCACTCATTAAAAAAGACAAATAATTGGATGCATTTTGCACATTACTCTTAGCAGTTTGTAATTGGTTTTGAACTTCGGTAACGCGTACTTCTACATTCAATACATCTGCACGTTGCAAATAGCCTTGTTTAAAGCTATCGTCTGCTAATTTTTTATTGGCATTTGCAGCAACTAACGCTTTTTCTAAAACGGCAACGGCCTTATATGCTAATTGTAATTGCATGTATGCCTTGTCTACCTCAAACACTAAATAATCCTGTGTACGCTCTGTCTTTAAAGACATCGCTTCCATTTTGGATTTGGCCGCTTTACGCTGATAGATGCCATCGACATTAATTAATGGCTGCTGAATTTCGAATTTTGTTGCGTAGTTTTCAATCTGAGAAGGATTGTTTAATAATGCTGGACTAAAATCATTTTGAGTTAGTATTTCTTGATTCAATTTAGAACCAAAAGCCATTAACGGATTTGTAGTTGCAATCCCTGTATGACTAGCTGAAATGTTTGGTAAAAACACGGCGTTTGTTTGTCGGTAATCGGCTTTGGCAATATTAAAATCTTCTTCCGAAATTTTAATACTCGTGTTATCCTCCGATACTTTAGTCAAAACTTCCGTTTTTGCAATAGGTACGACTTCTTGTGCTTGCACTGAAAGTGTTAATCCTAAAAGCAATATTGATATATAAATATAGTTTTTCATTAATTATTAGTTTACAGTACAAAAATAGTTCAGGAATATACTTTTGTCAGTAACATAGGTTACTTAAGAAAAGCAATTTGAATTAAGACATTTTTAATTGTTCTAAATTAAAATAAACAAAAAGTATACACACTGATAATTATCATATAAAATACTGACTATTACATAGTTTCTAAAAAGCCAAAGAAAAACAGGATGATAAACACCTTTTATTAAACAAGCTAAAAAGCAACTTAAAAACAAAGTATTGGTATAAATATATTGGTATCCCTTACTTTTGTTTGTTATATGGATTCATTAACACAAATAGTATTAGGAGCAGCTGTAGGAGAAGCTGTTTTAGGTAAAAAAGTTGGAAACAAAGCCATGCTTTATGGTGCTATTGCAGGAACTATTCCAGATTTCGATGTGTTTGCTTCTTATTTTACAGACACCGTTTCTGCTCTTGCTATACATCGCGGATTTACACACTCTATTGTGTTTTCGGTACTTTTCGCTCCCCTATTTGGTTGGATTGTTTCCCGATATGAGACTTATAAAAATTTCAAAAATTGGTCTTGGTTATTCTTTTGGGCATTTGTAACCCATCCTATTCTAGATGCACATACTACTTGGGGAACACAATTGTTTTGGCCTTTGGATTTACGATTAGCTTTTAAAAGCATATTTGTAATTGATCCATTATACACCCTACCTTTCTTAGTGTTTTTAATTTTGGCAATGCGACAAAAACGCACTTCTGAAAAACGACGTTTTTATAACAAAATGGGATTGATAGTAAGCACATCTTATTTGGCTTTAACCTTAGTTTTAAAATGGATTTCCTATACGAAATTTGAATCTGCTTTAGCTACCCAAAACATAGCGTATTCAGATATGGACACGAGACCTTCTCCTTTAAACACCATACTTTGGAGTGCCAATGTGCAAACCGAAGATGCATATTTACTTGGAAATTATTCGTTTTTTGATTCGCAACCAATTACTTTTGAAAGCTACCCTAAACATCATGAATTATTAGGAAATCTAGTTGAAGATGAAAGCGTAAAACGTATGATTACTATTACCGAAGGCTGGTATACCATCAATAAAAAAGACGATACACTTTTTTTTAATGATTTACGGTTTGGCTTGTTAAGTTTAACACCAAAATCCGACAACTTTGTTTTTAAATACAGACTAGATGTAGATGCTTCTGGAAAGGTTGTATTTACAGAAGAACCTAAAAATAATCGGGAAGGCAAAAAACTGCTAACCGAATTATGGCAACGATTAAAAGGGAATTAATTGCAACGAAACTATTAACTAATAACCTCTTTCAAATTTGGAATGAGAAGTCTTTCAAATTTTGAATATCTTGTAAACTAAACTTATACATTTATGGACATTACTGCTGCTTATACCGATCTATATCAAATTACCATGGCGCAAGTCTACTTTGTTACCAAACCAAATGGTAACGCTGTCTTTGATTATTATTATCGTCGTAATCCTTTTGATAATGGCTATGCCATATTTGCAGGTTTAGAAGATGTTTTAGATATTCTGGAGTCGCTTAAATTCTCCGATTCTGATATCTCTTACTTAAAGCAAAAGGGTTTTGAAAATGAGTTTTTAGAGTACTTGAAAAATTTCAGCTTTAAAGGCAGTATTCGCTCTAGTAAAGAAGGTGATATTGTTTTTCCTAACCGTCCTATTTTACAAGTAGAAGCCAATATTATAGAAGCACAAATCATAGAAACACTTTTACTTAATATTCTTAATTTTCAAACCTTAATCGCAACCAAGGCAAGCAGAATACGATACAGTGCTAAAGATGCTATATTATTAGATATGGGATTACGTCGCGCACATGCTACTGGAGGCTATTATGCGTCTAGAGCTGCTGCAATTGGCGGTTTTGATAGTACTAGTAATGTGAAAGCAGCAGAAGATTACAATATTCCATCTACAGGAACAATGGCACATTCTTTTATACAGAGTTATGATAATGAATTAGAGGCTTTTCGCGATTTTGCACAAGTACGACCTAAAAACTGTGTGCTGTTAATAGACACGTACAATACTTTAAAACTAGGGCTTCCAAATGCTATTATAGTCGCAAAAGAAATGGAAGAAAGAGGAGATAAATTGTTTGGAATACGTTTGGATAGTGGTGATTTAGCGTATTTATCCAAAAAAGCGAGAGCCATTTTAGATGCTGCCGACTTGGGTTATGTGAAAATTGTAGTTTCCAATCAGTTAGATGAATTTGTTATCAAAAGTTTAAAAGAACAAAACGCACCAATTGATGTATTTGGTGTAGGGACTAACCTAGTTACCGGAAGACCGGATGCAGCTCTAGATGGTGTCTATAAATTATCCGAATATAATGGGGCTCCAAGAATTAAACTCTCGGAAAATATTATAAAAGTATCACTACCTTTTAAAAAGCAAGTGTATCGAATGATAGATGCCGATGGTATGTTTTATGGTGCAGATGCGGTGGCTATATATTCTGAAGGTGAGATTAACAAAATGGAACACCCTTTTGATATTACGAAACAAATAGATATTACCCTGCTAAAAAAAGAACCTCTATTAGAATTAGTCATGGAACATGGTAAACGTGTCGTACCTGCTAGAACAGTTACGGAAATTTCAAAATATTCACAATCCCGTTTAGAAAAACTTCCAAATGAATATAAACGTTTTCAAAATCCGCATATCTATAAAATAGGACTTAGCAGTCAGCTTAAAAGCGAACGAAATGATCTAATTAACCAACATAAAAGCTAAATATGAAAACACTTCTAGTCATTGATGCACAAAATGATTTTATGCCTGGTGGATCCCTTGCGGTACCCAACGGTAATAAAATTGTTCCTGTAATAAATAGTATACAAGATACATTTGATTTGATAGTAGCTACGCAAGATTGGCACCCAAAAGCGCATTCCAGTTTTGCTATAAATCATGATGGGAAATCGGATTTTGAGAAGATAGAATGGCGAGGAAAAATGCAAACCTTATGGCCAGAACATTGCATACAAGGTAGCAAAGGTGCAAAATTGCATCCCGAATTAAACACTACAAAATACGAAGCTATTTTTAGAAAAGGAACCGATAAAAACATCGATAGTTATAGTGCCTTTTATGATAATAACCATTTAAAACCAACTGGATTAACCGGTTATTTAAAAGAAAAAGGAGCATCGCAACTCTATTTTTGTGGTCTTGCTTCCGATATTTGTGTTTACTTTTCTATTTGTGACGCCATCAAAGAAGGGTTTGAATGCTTTTTTATTGAAGATGCTTCAAAAGCACTAGATATAGAAGCATTTGAAAATATTAAGACCAAGATGATTGCTATGGGAGTACATATGATAACATCTGCATCTTTATAAAACAACGAAACTACTGCATCAGTTAACCTTTCGCGTACCTCCATGTCCGCCAGCAACCACAAGCATTATTTTTATACTTAAATAAATAAACTTGAAAAACTGAATAACAGGATTCATCATTTTAAATCTTTGATATTTTGATATTCTCTGTGTCATGATATTTTATTTTTTAATGGTTCTATTGAACGTGTCCTATTTAAAGCATTTATTAAACGATTAAAAAAACACCCCTAAAGTCCCCTCGAGGGGACATTACTCAGATATGATTACTCTAAATCAATAAGTTACCCTAACCTTATTTTTAAGAAAACCTTTTTTTAGTTGGATTCCTATTCTGGAATCAACATTCTGGAATCAACTTGTTTTAGTTGGATTCCTATTCCGGAATCAACTTGTTTTAGTTGGATTCCTATTCCGGAATCAACTTGTTTTAGTTGGATTCCTATTCCGGAATCAACCACCAAAATGGTTTCATTTTAGCTTTATAAATAAAGGCATAATGCAATGCTAATTTTAGCCAATGTCCTGCTAAACCTATTTCGCCAAAGGTCTTCCCTAATTGTCTACCTTGTGTTTTTGGATATTTTTCATAATCTGGAACAATTGGATACGTTGTAATACTTACACCACTTCCTGATGTCATTCCGTAACCAGCAGAAGCAATACAAGCGGCTCCCATATTACCCATAGATCCTTTGTGTTTTAAAGATTCTTTTCCACCTTTTATGGAATCGATAATATTGTCAGCGACTAATTTTGCGGTAATACCAGATGGCATTCCTGTTCTTGGTGGTGCTGGTGAAATCACTGTGCCATTTTTACTAGTTCTTGGTTTAGAAATAGCATGTGGTGGTGCAAATGCAATTCCGGGAGCAAAAATGTTTTTATAACTCGGATTTTGATACGTTTCTGGCCAATCTTTAACCGACCATTCTTCATAAGGTTTTGGCGTATAATCTGCGTCGACAAGCATAAATCCTTTAAACAGTTTCTCTGTAATATCGTTTTCATTTTTATCATAGGCTTTAAAACCATGACCAGAAAACGAAGGAATTAGCATCGCAAAATCATATGCTTCCGTTTTATATTCTCCTTCTAAATTTTCATAATGCGCTATTCCATCTTCCACTTTATTAACTCCTGCGCCAAGTATCCATTTAATGTCTCTATCTTCAAAAACCATTTCGACCATTTCATGAGATTTCATAGTCATACTTCCGTAGCTTAACAACATACCATCCATTCCGAAATCCCCTAATTGGTATTCGTTAGAAATCCATGTAACTTCTGCCATATCACGCACATTATGTCTACGTAATTCCTGTTCTACATTTAATATATACTCAAAAGCCGCACCTTGACAGGTTGATTTTGCATGACCAGTTCCTATTAATATTTTAGCTTTTTTACCAGCTTTCATTTCTTGAATTAGCGCATTTAAACCTTCCCATGCATGATCTGCATGCGTATAGGTACAAACAGAATATGCTTTGTTTTTACCAGGAATTAAACCTTCAGTCGCTTCAAAATTTAATTTCGGACCAGTAGCATTAATTAAATAATCGTACGTTATTTTTTCTTGTTGTCCTTTGTTCTCTCCTACTACATATTCAGATAAAACATACGGTTTATCTTCGATTTTATCTCCTTCCGGGTAAAACGAAATCGCTTTGGCTTGCTTATAGCCAATACCTTTCTTTTTATATAGAGGAGCTAATGGGAAATAGATTTTCTCCGATTTCATTCTTCCAATTCCAACCCAGATGTTAGACGGAACCCATTGATAATTACTGTTAGGCGACACCACAACAACTTCGTGTTTTTTGGGCAGTTTTCTACGCAAATGCGTTGCTGCAACGTGGCCAGCAATTCCGGCTCCTAAAATGACGATTTTAGACATTTTAAATGATTTAGTATTATGAATTTAATTTAAAAATAAGGTCACAAAAAACATTTATCCGTTTGATTATCTGAGGGATAAAAAACCTTAATTATAAAGTAAAGATTGTGTTTTTAAAGGACGTGTACAGTAACTTTTGTTACACATATGAAAAAAATATTTAAAGTTTGATTATTTCTTTATCTATAATATTTACATTATTTTTAAACAACAAAATATACTCGCCAGAATCCATTTTTGTTAAGTCTAAAGCAATCGTTTTTAACCCAATAGATTTCTCTATTATTACAGATTTAATTTTCTTGCCTAAAAGATCATATACTTCTATTGTGGATTTTTCAGTATTTGGAATAAATACTTCAACAGAAAAAATCCCCTTAGATGGGTTTGGATATACTTTTAAATTATAGATATTATTTGAATTAAGCGCAACTTCATCCACACTTAAAGAAGATTTATTAATAAATACTTTAAAAGCCAAGTTACTTGCACTACTCTGTGTACCATCATTGATAAAAAAAATATTTTCTTGAGTACTTTCTATACCTCCAAAAATATACCCAACAAGCGTAGTATCTTCTTGTAAATTATTGATATCTACTATTTCATTAGTTAAATAATTGGTGTTATTATTTAATGGAATAAACTCTGCTCCAGCACCTAAAAATGTTGGCATTTCAATACCCAAACTACTTTCTTCCATGGATCCATCACTAAATCTTGAAACTTTACTAATGGTTTTTACAAATGGTACGTTATCATCTTGTATTAAATTATCATTTTCATCTAATTTGTATTGACTCATACCTCCAAAAAACAAAGTATGCATTATATTGTTTGAAGTATCATAAACAGGGATTATAGCACTATGATACTGACTTAAATATTGATTAAACGAATTATTAACTGTATATCCAGAAGTATTTACATCTACAGTATTTAGCCAAGGTAAATTTTCTATATGCTGAAAAACACCACTAAACATAGTAAAACCGCTACTTCCATCAGGAAAAATTTGTGGTGACATATTATAATCTCTTCTATGTAAATTATCGGTATCGTTTTGTGCTGAATAATTTACTATTGAAAGATTTGTACCATCATCACTTATTTCAAAAGTTCTAATTTCTTCGGTATAATTCTGAATAAAACCAGGCCCATTATCTGGTCCCATCGGATTGTATCTTCCTTCAAAATATTGCCCTCCGCATAAATAAAACACATTATTTAATAAACCTACATGTCCACCAGTAACCGCAAGATTTGTATTTGTAATTTGTCTAAAAAAGGAAACTATACTTGTATTATTTATTACTGCATTAGCTAATCCATCAATATCTATTGCTGTTAATTTACCATAAGTAATATGGTCGTTTTGCATAGTACTATAACCATAACCTCCAATAATGTAAAGTGTATTTCCTCTTTGTATAAATTCTTGATTTGTAGATTGCAACTGTTCAAACATTGCTGCTTGCAAAACACTAATGGTTGTACTCCAAGTTTGATTAGCTGCAGGATCTATAACATAAACACTTTTATTATTATTATTTTCTTGAAAAGCAGCGAAAGGCTGTCTTTGATGTAACCCCTCAGTTCTTCCACCAATAATTATCCATTTCCCATCAGTCGTTTTTCCCCATGAAAATGAATGTACATTTGGTGCATTAGTAAGGATTAAAGGTTCTATTTGAACTGTAAACTGGTCTTGTGCAAATGTATGCACACATGCTAATAAAAAAAGTGTTAATAAAAAATAAATTTTCTTCATAAATAGTTGTTTGAAAAACAAATCTAGGATTAATAAAAATGAAAAATTGTATCTAATGTTACACTACTACAACTTTCTGCTTTTAAACTACTCACAAAAAATTAATTAATTATTAGAATATTGATAGCCTTTAAAATTGATTATTAAAGTTTTGAAAGCGTATAGATAATTGTTGTCATTAAACCTATTAGAAATACTAATACAGAATAATATAAAAGCCGTTGCTTTTTAGATATTACTAGTCCCAGAAAGTATAAGTCATCTATCAATTCATTATAAATAGAATTGCCAGAATTCATAATACGCTCAAATTCTTGCTTGAATTCTACTAGTGATTGTTTTGAAAAATTACCTGCGTATAAAGTTCCTTTATAGCCACTTATTTTAAAACTTTTACCCAAATAACGATGAGGAAGCATGCTAAATAATGCAAATACCATAGATATCATACTACTTAACACTAATATTTTAGTGCCAACATTTACTTGTAACGTTTTACTACTAGAATCAATAAAATGAATACCAAATAGTAGCGATGTAATTATTGAGTTAACAGTTAAAATAATTCTTGCTTTATTATCAACCATTTTTAAAAGATTATAATGGTTTCTTGAAAGTGTTTTAAAAAGCGTTTGTACACCTCTTGAATCATATTTTTCTAATTTCTTTTGACTTAAATTAAAGCCTTTATCTTTTGGAAAGTCATTTTTCATAATTTTAAAATTAAATTATACATAATTGTCTCACTTCATCTAAAACACGCTGAATCCTTAAATCTGATAATCCTATATTTTTCATTTTTCCTTTAGCTAGAATGAGTTCCTTTACTAAAACAACATCATTTTCTATTAGCTGATGCTTTTCTCTTTTATTTAATGTTGTTAAAGTGGTAACAGGATATAAAGCCAACGTGTCAATATTAGCTTTTAATCCATTATTTTTTGGGTAATTCCAACTTAACAAAGTTAAACCAACACATTTTGCATAATTTACAGCATCTTCTGTAAATCTGGTATTAGTCACCAACCAACCTTGTTTTATATGTGTATTATTCTCTGAATTGGTATTCCATTGTTTTTGAATATCTAAAAATCTAGAATTAATATATAATGGTACTTTAACGTTACTTGTAGCTTTAGCATCTGAATGAAATTTACATTCTACAGCATATAAATCCCCGTCTTTTTCAGCCAATACATCAATTTCGTGTGTAACACATTCGCCATTTAAAATAACACTTACTTTGGTTTTATATCCTTTTTCTTTTAATAAAGCACCAACTAACCTTTCAAATGGATAACCTGTAGGACCTAAATCAAATATAGCACGTTTTAAACTATATCGTGAAGCACAAACCTTATTGTGTTTTTTTAATAAAGCAAATGCCTTCTTATAGATTTCATTAGATGACATACCATCATAAATAACGGGTTGAATTCCATGTATAATAGTTTCAATAACACCTTTTGATGCTCCTGCAGATTGTAGGGAATTTTTTAATTTTTCAAACGAAAAAAGTTCCATCTCATCATTGCTCTTTTTAATATAAATTTGCTTTTCCATACTTTCGTATTGTTTTAAAATCTTAAAATTTCGGTCATAATTCCAAATCGGATAACAGACAATTGCTGTTCAAAATAAATATTATAATAATCCATTCCATGATAAAACTGAACAAACAACCCAATATCTTCTAAAAACTTTGGATGATAATAAAAGGTAACACTGGCATTAAATCTTTCCAAATCAAAAACGTCTAAATCATTATAATTATCTAACATTACTGTTGCTTCCGCTTTTAAAGAAAAATTTGCTCTATCGCTATTAGAATCGGTTAAAGGAAACTTAAAAGATGTAAAACTATTATGCAAACGCAACCCACTATATCTTCCTTTTAACTCTGGTAATAACCAACTTTTAGGATGAATCTCAATGGCACTTTTTAAAGTTTTAATGGCTTTTAACTTATTACTATATCCTGTTTTAAGAAAACCGAATTCAACAAAATTAGTTGCAAAATTTCCAGATTGCAAGTTGATCGTGTTGTCTTCATTATAAAATTCACCATCTTGACCGTTAGAATGATGTGCTATTTTCCCAAAGAAAACCAAATAGTTAAGCGCTTCTTTTTTGTTGGCTAGATAATAAAGGGAAATCTGCGGAATATAACTTGGCGTACGAACAGGATACGAATCTTCTCGATACATCCTGATTGTAACTTGAGGTGTTAATACAGCCATAAGTTTAGAATCATTTCGTTTTCTAATAACAAATGACGGATTTACATTAGCCTCAAACATCAAGGGTTCTATATTTCCAATATCTGTTGGGAATGTGATATAACTATCTGTTTGATTGATTAGAGCTAATTTGAACAAATCAAGTTGTGGTATTGTATCAGCTTCCTTTTGCGAAAAAACAACATGTGTAAACCATAAAAATAAAACCAAGATGTACCTGTTTGTTTTCATTTATTTAAGTTGCTTGTTTATAAATAAAAACGCCAGAATTGAAAAACTTAACGTCACTAACATTCTAAAAACCATTGCCTTTATTGTTTTAGCTTCGTGAATTCCACCATTATTAACATAAACTAGTAAAGCTATAAAAGCAATAATTAAGATGCCTAAAGCAACAATTAACGCCCAAAACGTCCACTTTTTGTTTTTTAAAAATCCGAAAACGGCGATTAAATATAAAATACTGCTCATAAAGTTTGTCCAAACTATAAACAAGACATAATTTCCTTCTTTGGCTCTAATGCCAAACCAATCGAAAATTACAGAGCTACTTAAAAATAAAGTGAGCAATGCAAACAGTGCTAAAATAGTAGCACTTACAGTATTGATAATCTTTTTATTTTTCATTTGACAAAGAATTATTAGACGATTCACCAAGCCACCATTTTGGTTTTACATGCTTTTTCACCAATCCAAATTTTTTAATGGTATGTAGTTCAATATGTTTAATCACATCTTCAACAGAATCAGTAACAAATAATAGTTTCATATCTTCTGGACTGATACTTTCATTTTCTGCCATTAATTGAATGTGATGACACAATTCCTTATGATATTCCGAATCGAAAATAACCACAGGAAAATTTTGAATTACTTTGGTTTGAATCAGGATTAAAGCCTCAAATAATTCATCTAAAGTGCCAAAACCCCCAGGCATCACAACAAAACCATAAGAGTATTTTACAAGAATAACTTTGCGTAAAAAGAAGTATGGTATATTAATCCATTTATGCAAATACGGATTAGGCTTTTGCTCGAATGGAAGAATAATATTACAACCTACAGAGTATCCTCCTGCTTCAAAAGCGCCCTTATTAGCAGCTTCCATAATCCCAGGGCCACCACCAGTCATTACTGTAAAACCTATTTTTGCTAAAGCTGCACCAATTTTTTCCGCATTTTTATAATGCTCCGAATCTTTTGTAAATCTTGCAGATCCAAAAACAGTAACACATGGTCCAATAAAATGCATTTTCCGAAAGGCTTTTATAAAGTTAAAAAACACTTTAAAGGCAAAGGATAATTCATTAAAACGAGATAAAGGTCCGCGAACAAACAAAGATTCATCTCTAGATAGCTTTATTTTATTATTAGTCTTCATAACAAGATTTTTTATGTTGTCTTTTTATAACTCCAAACTGCCAACCCATTCATTACAAAAGCATAAAGTGCTGTTTTTAATACCTGTGGAAGAATATCATTTAAACCAGAACCTTTAAGCATGACCATACGCATCACTTCTACAAAATATCGTATGGGGTTAAATTCGGTAAGGGTTTGCGCCCATTTTGGCATGCTTTCTATTGGCGTGAATAAACCACTCATTAATATAAAAATAACCGTAAAAAACCAAGCAATAAACATGGCTTGCTGTTGGGTATCAGTAAAATTGGATATAAACAATCCGATGCCTAAAATCACTAAAATATAAATAGAGGTATAAAAATACATAAGTGTTAAACTACCTAGCATTGGTACATCAAAAATGACTTTTGCTAAAATTAATCCAATAGTTAACAACCCCATTCCTATGACCCAAAATGGAAAAAGTTTCCCTATTATAAACTGGCTTTTTTTAATAGGTGTTACGTTAATTTGCTCTAGAGTTCCTATTTCTTTTTCTCGGACAATATTCATTCCTGAAAGGAAGAGAGTAATCATTGTTACTAGTAAAACTAGTATACCAGGAACCATAAAAGTTTTATAATTTAAGGTTTTGTTATACCAGAATAAAGGAATGGTTTCTATGGCAATTGGCTGTACTTGTTTATCAGAAACCTGTAATACATCCATTTTTATGTTTTGATTAAAACGTTGTATAATTTGGTTGACATAAACATTTTCTACACCTGCAGCTGCACCATCAATTGCGTTAATAGTTATTCCTAAATTGGCATGTTTTTCTATTTGCAAATCCCGTTCAAAGTATTGCGGAATTTGTAAAAGCACATCTATTTCCCCTTTTAGCATTTCAGCACTTGCTATAGCTTCCGAAGGAAAATCGGTTAAAACATTAAAATATGTAGATGCATTAAATTTCTCGACTAATGCTCGAGATGTGGACGAATGATCCTTATCAATATAACCAAACTTGATATTTTTCACTTCAAAAGTAGCTGCGTTTGATAAAATAACGAGTTGCAATAATGGCAAAACAAAAATGATAGGAAGCATGCCTTTATTTCTAAAGATTTGCTTGAACTCTTTTTGTATGATGTATAGAATTGTTTTCATATTATTTCCAGCGTAGGCAGGAATCTTTTAAATTAAACATAGTTACATAAAAAAAACACCCCTTACTTTATTATATTTTACACCCCTAAAGTCCCCTCAAGGGGACAATCCTTCAATTCAACCGAGTGAGCTGTCCCTTTGAGGGGACTTTAGGGGTGTTTTTACGTTTCACTTTTATTCTTCATATTATTTAAAACTACACAGGATCGTTTATTTTCACTCTAATCTAATTTTATATTTCTTCACACTTAATGCAATAAAAAAGATAGTCATTCCAACTAAAATCAAGGTTTCTTTCCATAGATATTGCAATCCCACTCCTTTTAGCATAATGCCTTTTATGATGATGATAAACCATTTAGCAGGAATAATATTACTAATCATTTGTAATGGTAATGGCATACTTGAAATAGGAAAAATAAATCCAGATAACAGAATTACCGGAAGCATGAGTCCCATAAGAGAAATCATCATGGCTGTTTGTTGTGTTGCAGAAATTGTTGAGATTAAAATACCTAATGCTAATGCTGAAATAATGAATAGAATGCTCTCCATTGCTAATAGAAATAAGCTTCCTTGCACAGGCATCTTAAAAATAAAAATACTTAGTACCACAATAACTATTGCGTTAATTACAGATAGAAAAATATACGGAAACACTTTGCCTACAATAACCTGAATTGGTTTTATTGGTGATACTAACAGGATTTCCATGGTTCCCAATTCCTTTTCTTTTGTAATGGAAATGGACGTCATCATTGCAGAAACTAACATTAAAATAATGGTCATCACACCAGGAACAAACATGTACACACTTTTTAATTCGGGGTTATAAACCATACGAGTTCTTGGTATTATTTGATATGCAATAGTGATGTCTTTATTCCAATCTTTTTGATACTGAATAAGAATTGCATTTACATAATTACTAATAGTATTCGCTGTATTTGGGTCTGTAGCATCTGTAATAATTTGGATAGTTGCTTTGTGATCTCTGATTAACTTTTTACTGAAATTTTTTTCAAAATTTAAAACCGCTTTTACTTTTCCTTTTTTGAAAATAGTTTCCACATCGGCTTCTCTGTCCATAAACTGATGAATGCTAAAATATTTTGAAGCTGAAATCTTATTAATAATTTCTTCTGTGGTTGCATCTTTAGAATGATCTAAAATAGCAATATCCACATTATTGATTTCATTAGTAATAGCGAAACCAAAGAGCATAATTTGAGCAATAGGCATTCCGAAGAGAATAAACAACGAGCGTCTATCTCTAAAAATATGGTAGAATTCCTTTTTTATGAAGCCTATGAATCTTTTCATTTCTTATTATTTTTTCCGCAGATTTCACTGATTACCGCAGGTCTTTTTAATCCCATTATATTTGCTTCTGCGTAAATCTGCAAAATCCGAGGATACTATTTTTTTTTATAATCCATTTACTTTTCTAATTCATTCTAGACTTTAAAAATCGCGCCTCAGATTATATAGGATAATTCATTTTCCTTTTTTCTTTCATAGGTTCTTTATTTTTTCTCCCGCAGATTTCACAAATAATCGCAGATTCTTTTAGTCTCTTTTCTGCGTAAATCTGCAAAATCCGCGGGATACTATTTTTTATAATCCGTTTACTTTTCTAAAAATTCCTTTTGTAATATCTTCGACATTGAAATTCACTAAAATACCTAGCTTAATTTCGGAAAGCTTTAAATATGTTAAAACTTGTTTATGATGTACTTTTGCTAAAGTTTCTACTGATTTAATTTCTATTATTACTTTATTATTTACCAATAAATCTAGTCTGTAGCCAATTTCTAATTCTATATCATCATAAAATATTGGCAACGCTACTTGTCTTTTTACAGATAATCCTTGCTTTTCTAATTCATACATTAAAATAGTTTCATAAACTGATTCTAATAAACCTGGTCCTAATTCATTATAAACTTTAAAAATTGCGCCTCTGATTATATAGGATAATTCATTTTCCGTTTTTTCTTCCATAGGTTATTTCTTTTTTCTTCCGCAGGTTTCATAAATAATCGTAGATTCTTTTAGTCTCTTTTCTGCGTAAATCTCCAAAATCCGCAGGATACTATTTTTTAAACATCCGCAGGAAACTTTTTCATCCACGTGCTAGTTTTAAAAACACATCATTCATATTATCTACTTGAAACTGCTCTTTTAATTTTTTTGGTGTATCTAAAGCTTCTATTTTCCCATTAACCATAATAGAAACTCGATCGCAATATTCGGCTTCATCCATATAATGTGTGGTTACAAAAACGGTTGTTCCTTGGTTGGCTGCTTTATAAATCATTTCCCAAAACTGTCGCCTAGTAATAGGATCTACTCCTCCAGTTGGTTCATCTAAAAACACAATTTTCGGATCATGAATTAAAGACACAGAAAAAGATAGTTTTTGTTTCCATCCTAAAGGTAAAGCACCAACTAATTGGTTTGCGACTTCTTCCAATCCTAATTCTTCAATCAAGATTGCTGTTTTTTCCTTTATTCGTTTTCTAGATACGCCATAAATTCCGCCAAAAAACATAATATTTTCTTTCACCGTTAAATCGTCATACAAAGCAAATTTCTGACTCATATAGCCAATATTTTTCTTGATGTCTTCGGCTTGTTTATAAACATCAAACCCTGCAACACTAGCTTTTCCTGCTGTAGGTTTAGAAATACCAATCAACATTTTCATCGCTGTTGTTTTTCCTGCTCCATTAGCTCCTAGAAAACCAAATATTTCTCCTTTTTTAACTTCAAAAGAAATAGCGTTTACTGCTGTAAAATCACCAAACATTTTGGTTAGATTTTGAGCTTCTATGACGTTGTTATTGTTCATTTTTTTTATTTAAACCTAAAAGGTTTTCAAAACCTCGCAGGTTAATTTGCTAGTTCCATGAAGGTATCTTCAATAGTTGCTTCTGTTTTTTTTATTTCCACATTAGAAAGATTCTTAGATTCTAAAAACAGCATTAAATCTTTAGGATTAAAATCTGCTCTACGATCTGTATAGTGTACAAACTCACCAAAAGGATAGACGCTATGGTTGTATTCATAGGCCTTTAAACTATTAATAAGTTGATAGGTATTGTTTGCCCTAACGTTGTAAATCTGTTTTGGATAATGCTTCACAATAGCTTGAGGAGTGTCCATCTGCAAAATTTTCCCATCTTGAATTAAAGCTATTCTGTCACACAAAGCCGCTTCATCCATATACGGCGTAGAAACTAAAATGGTAATTCCTTTTTGCTGTAAACGTTTCAACATTTCCCAAAACTCTTTCCTAGAAACGGGATCCACTCCTGTAGTAGGCTCATCTAAAAACAACACTTTCGGTTTGTGAATTAGTGCACAACACAAAGCGAGTTTTTGTTTCATACCTCCAGATAACTTTCCTGCTCTACGCGTTTTAAAGGGTTCTATCTGAACGTAAATTTCTTTTATTAAATCGTAATTTTGTTCTATGGTAGTTCCGAAGATAGTTGCAAAAAAGTTCAAGTTTTCTTCCACTGTTAAATCTTGATAGAGTGAAAATTTTCCTGGCATATAGCCAACACTATTTCGAATCTTTTTATAATCTGCGACCACATCAAAACCAGCAACTGTTGCTGTACCTTCATTCGCAATTAAAAGCGTGGTTAGAATTCTAAACAGCGTTGTTTTTCCTGCTCCATCAGGTCCAATGAGTCCAAAAAGCTCCCCTTCTTTCACTTCAAAAGAGATGTCTTCTAAGGCTTTTACGTTTTTATACGATTTGCTAATATGACGGACAGATATACTCACTAGGTTTTAATTTTGAATACTAATTTTAGCTTCCATTGTTATTTTTGAAGTCACAGAGTTTGAAATTAAACAAGCTTTTTCTGATTTTTCTAAAATACGTTCTGTGCGTTCTCTTTTAGACGCATCGGTAATCACAACCTCTGGAAATAATAATACTTCGCTAATTACAAACTTGCCATCTACTTTTTCGAGTATTCCTTTCGATTCACATGTAAAACTGATATACTCTAGTTTAGAATATTCAGCAATTGCTAAAAAAGTAGTCATTAAGCAACTACTTATTGCTGCTGTAAATAAATGTTCTGGAGTCCAAATATTAGGCATTCCACCGGGGAATTCTGGAGGTGTTGCAACTTCGATACAATTCGTTTCGTTGGTTGTATTATTTTTTAATTCTGGTGAACATAAAGTTCCTTTTCGGTCTTGCGTCCAATTTACATTGACGTTATAAATATGTTTTTCCATGAGAATCTATTTTAATTATTTTACTGATTTTTTATTGTTAATTTTCTTCAGAATCATGTATCCATAACTCTGCAGGCATTCCAATTTTTAGGCTGCCATCATTTTTCACATCCACTTTTACGGCATAAACTAAAGCTACGCGCTCTTCTTTAGTTTGAATAATTTTTGGTGTAAATTCTGCTTCGGAAGCAATCCAACTAATTGTACCTTTATACGATTTCATAGCGTCTACATCATCGATTTTCACCGTAACTTCTTGTCCGATTATAATATTCGCCAATTGTGTTTCGCTAATGTAAACACGTAATTGCATGGTATTTAAATCGGCAATTTTATACAATGGTTTTCCAAAAGCTGTAATTTCATTAGGCTCTGCATATTTGGTTAAAACTGTTCCATTTACAGGATTTACGATTTTACTTTTTCCAATTTGATCTTCAATTTGTTTTACCTGAACATCGATAGCTTTCAATTCATTAACCACAGGTGCATTTTGAATTTCTACGCTTCTAATTTGATTTTTAATCACATCTATTTCTCCAGCAACATCATCCAATTGTTTTTGTGTTCCTGCATTATCTTTTATTAAATTTTCTGCTCGCACTTTATTGGTGTTTGCTGTTTTCAATTTTGCATTTAGCACATTAATTTGTGATAATACACCTTTTGATTTGGAACCAATTACTGTTTTAGACACTTTTAATTGTTCCCGTTTTAATGTTAATGGAATGGTATCGATATAACCTATAAATTGTTCTTTTAAAAGCACATCACCTTCATTCACGTCAAATTGCATTAGTTTTCCGTTATTCTCTGCAGAAATAGTAATTTCTGTTGCTTCAAAATTGCCATAGCCATCTGCTTTTTTGGTATCGTTTCCGCAGGAAAATAAGCTTATTGCTATAAAACTTAATCCGAATATATATGTGTTCTTTCTCATATTACTATTTTTATTGACCTTTAATGACATTGTAATTTGCTTTCGCTAGTTGTAGCTGAATTTCATGTTTTACTAACGTATTCTCATCTTCGTATAAATTGGTGAGTTCTGTAATGTAAGCTGAAGACGTAATCACTCCATTTCTAAGTTGTGCATCTGCCGATTGAAGTACCTCTTTTCTGAGGTTTATAATTTCTTGATCGGAAGAAATAAAAGTTTCCATTTTATGGATTTCTTTTTGTTGTTGATGTAACTCGATGTTGGTATTCAGTTTAAAAACTTCGGTTTCATTATCCACAATATCCTTATTAATGAGTAAGGATTCCCGTTGTTTTTTATTGGCATTCCAATCGAAAACATTCCAATTTAATTTCACACCAACCGTATAAAATGTTTGAAAGGAATTATCTAGCATATTCAACCCTGGATTACCATAACCACCAGTTGCAAACCCAAGTAATTTAGGTGCGTTTTGCTTCGACAACAAACTTTCCGAATTTTGGATTTCTTCTTTTTTAAGTTGAAATAATTCCAATTCGGGTCTGTTTAAGTCCGCTTGTAATTCTGTCTCTAAAAGTGGACTTTGAAATAATGTTTCAGTAGTTAAAGGCTTACTTATGACGCTAGAAAGTGTTTCCAACAGGGACATTTTATTGCTTTCCAATTCTTGAAACTGTTGTCCTATTTTCAATAATTCGGCCTCCAAAATCCTATCGGAAGTTGGTAGCATCACACCATACTTTATTCCGGACTGTACTTCTTTAAGTTTGGCTTCTACTTGCGTTTGTTTCGCCTTTAGTAATAACTGAGATTCTTGTGCTAATAAAATAGAAAAATAGAGTTGATTGATTTGTTGTTTTAATTGGTACAAACTGACTTCCACCTGTTTTTGCTTCGTATGGAGTTGCGCAGATTTTAAATCTAAAGAAGCATCTGTTGCACCTCCGTTATAAATTAGTTGATTTACAGAAACCGTTGCACGGTATTGATCTTTATTTAATGGTTCTATACCAGACATTGCAAGAGGAAATTGTAGGACATCTGATTGATATGTTGCTTGTGCATCTAAATAAATTTGCGGTAATTTTGATGTAGAAATAACTTCTACATCTAATTTGTTTTGTGCATCTAGTAATTGTGATTGCTTAGCCAATGGGTAATTTGCGGTTACTAAATGGTAACATTCCTCTAAAGTGATACTTTCTTGCGCAACACTTGACCACCCAAAGGAGAGTAATAGAATGATTAATAACTGTTTCATGTTTTATATTTATTGTTTTTTATAGGAATTTGTTGTTCGCTGATTAATCATTCCCTTTCGGGGTAATCTTTTAACACGCTCCTTTCATTTTATGTATTCTTTATTGCATTAATAATAAAGTCGGCAACTTCTGTTTTACGCGCTTCCATTAATTGATTGTAGGCTTCATCATCTGCATTTATAAATGCCAGGATTAAAGGTTTAGCTACAAAAGGAAAAATGTTTAGCGCCATAATATTCAGGAATAGTTGTTCTGCAGAAATGGGTTTAATAATGCCTTGTTCCACTTCACTATCTACTTGCTTCTTGAATTTTTCAATATTTGGAAAACCATTGGTATCTTTCATTTTTAGAAGAAACTCTGGGTTTCTATTGAGTTCTTGAATAATAAAATTTGGTAAATACGGATGTTTCACAATAAATGTTATGTAATCTGATGTAAAGTTTTTCACCTTCTCTTCAATAGAAGAATCATCATTTAAAATAGCATTTAATTGTGGTGCTAATAAGCTAAATGCATTTTTAAAAACCGCTTCAAACAACAACTGCTTACTTCTGTAATAATAATGAAGCATTGCTTTGTTAATTCCTGCTTTATCGGCAATTTCTTGCATACGAGCCCCATCCATTCCTTTAGATTGAAAGATATGTTTTGCTGCATCTAAAATCTGCTCTTCTGTATTTTCGTCTTTTAATTTTTTCATCACAACTACATGGTTTAACCAAGTGGTTAACAAATGTATAATGAATTCTAATGGCATAAAATGATTTATATCATATACCTTTAGTAAATAGTTATTTATTCAACTTATTATAAATTAACTTCATGGCTATTACTCCTAAAACGCCTCCTGAAATGGAAACCAGACAATTAACAAGGAATAAGCCAATATGAAACATACCGTTATCCATTATTGATAAGGGATCAAAACCTAGTCTTCCGAAGGATTTAATAAGGAATATGCTTCCAAAAACACCTGCAATGGTATTTCCTATCACACCAAAGGAGTACTTTTTATACCTAGCTCCAGTTACATTAGCTGCAATGATTCCTATTAGAATACTTAATAAAGAAATTAATGTTTCTGTCATAATAGTATTTTTATACTAATGGCCATAATCCATTTTATCTACTTTTCCTCCCATTAATCTTTTTTGAACAATGAAGTAAACAATAAGAAGAATAAAACCAATAATTGCCCAATTTAAAGCAACAGACAATCCATAATTTTCTGCAGCAGTATTGTAAATAGTTAAGTGGGGATTAACGCTATTTATGGATGGCAATATTACTGGAAATAAAGATGCTAAAGAAGATGTGATTCCGCCTAAAATTAGTAAGGTTGAAAACACAAACCCTTGACTTTCTTTTTTGAATTTTTTAATAAAAAACAACCCAATTAATCCTGTAAAATAAATAAGAGGAAAAACAATTAAATACGGCTTCCTCATAAAATTATCTAACGAATTAGGATTTACTATTTGCCATACAAATAAGGAAAAAACAGTAAGTACTGCTAGTGCTATATTCAACTTAAAAATAACGCCTTTAAGTTTCTTATTAATGGATGCATTGGTTTTTAAAATCACCCAATTGGCACCATGAATAGCTAAGGTTACCACAGAAATTAAACCTATAATTAGTGTAAACCAATCGATTATTCCAGGGGTATCACTTAATGGACTAAAACTACTATCCCATAAAGGAAGGAAAAAATAATGCCCTTCATAAACGGAGACTCCGTTTTTCACGCCTCCTAAATTTACACCTCTTACAATATTACCCAAAGCAATACCAAAGAATAATGCCAATAACAAACTAGAAACGCCAAACGATTTATCCCAAATATCTTTCCACATTTGATACTTAAATTGTCCTCTAAATTCCAACCCAATGGCTCTAAAAATAATTAACCAAAGAACAATTATTAACGGTAAATAAAATCCACTAAAAACGGATGCGTAAAACGTTGGAAAAGCCATAAAAAGCATACCTCCTGCTGCTACTAACCAAACCTCATTAGAATCCCAAAATAAACCTGCAGATTTTGCGATTACTTCTTTATCTTTTTCTTTTTTAGCGAAGAATAAATGAATGATTCCGGTTCCAAAATCATAACCATCTAAAATAAAAAATACTGCTAAAACAATAGCGATTGCTATATACCAAAATACTTCCATAATTAATGTGTTTGCGGTTTAGGACCTTGATTAATCGTTTTTCCAACTAGGACTAAAAATAATAAACCTAGCAGCATATATAAAGCAACAAAACCAAGTAAGGTAAATAATGTGTTACCTGAAGATACTGTAGGCGAAATACCATCGCTCGTTTTTAATAAACCGTAAACTAGGTAAGGTTGTCTTCCTAATTCTGCCGTATACCAACCTGTAAGGTTTGCGATGTAAGGAAATGGAACTAAAAACATGATGGTCCAAAGTAATGGTTTTAATGTATATAATTTTTTTCGCCATAAAAAGAAAAGCGCAAGTGCCATTACACCAATAAAAATAGTACCTAAACCAACCATTATATGATACGAATAATATAACGCTGGAATATTACTTGGCAACTCTTCTTCTTTAAACTGATCCATTCCAGCGATTTGTTTATCCCATTCTTGGTAGGTTAAAAAGCTTAATATATTTGGTACAGCAATTTTATTATCTAATTTTTTCTCCACCATATTAGGTTGACCTACTAATACAATTTCGGCTCCTGCTTCTTCGGTTTCAAAAATCCCTTCCATAGCAGCAAAAGATGCTGGTTGGTATTTTGCAACATTTTTAGCATTCCAATCTCCTGTTGGAAAAGCAACTAATACACTAGATATTAATCCGAAAATCACTCCTGTTTTTAAGAACAGCTTTCCGTATTCTGTTTGTTTATTTCTTAACACATAAAAAGCACCTATACTTGCTACAACAAAAGAAGACGTTACCACAGAAGCTAATTGATTATGTAAAAAGGCCGGTAGCAACCAAGGATTACTAAACAGGGCGGAAAAATTTTGTAGTACATATTTACCATTATCTAAAATTTCATAACCTACAGGATGTTGCATCCAAGCATTGGTAGCCAGAATAAACCATCCACTTGCCCAAGACCCTAAAAAGACGAGAAAACCTGTTAAGAAGTGAAGTTTTTGCCCCATTAGTTTTTCACCAAAAATAAAGAGTGCTAAAAAGGAAGATTCTAAAAAGAAAGAAAACATGCCTTCCATTGCCAAGGTTTGACCTATAATACCACCTGTAAGTTCTGAAAATTTTGCCCAATTGGTACCAAATTGAAATTCCATAGGAATACCTGTTACCACTCCCATTGTGAAATTAATAGCAAATATCTTCATTAAGAATTTTGCAGCATTATTATATTTTTCAATATTATTTCTTAGATATTTCCATTTCAAAAAGACTATCAATAATGATAGTCCCATAGTTAATTGCGGAAATATATAATGAAAAGTGATAGTAAATGCAAACTGCAATCTATCGTAAAAGAGCATGTCTTCCATATCCTGATTTTTAGATTGTAAAAATACGACACATACCTTTAATCCTGTGTAACTTTTATCACAAAAAGCCTCTAAAAAGAGGCTTTTTCAAATTATTAATTTAATTAATTACTTTTAAGAATAATATCTACTATTACCTCTTTATCCAATTTCTTCATACAGAAAAACCAATAGATATATTCGAAATAAAACTGTTTTTAAAACCATCCAAATATTTCATTTATAGGTTTATACTTACTCATTAAACGATTTAACTGCGTCGCTTAGGTCATATACTGCAATAGTATCTATTAAATTTGAAATAATACTGCTACCTGCAGCACTTCTATATCCACCAGCGCAATGCACTACAATAGGTTTATCTGTAGGTATTTCATTTTTAGAAGCTCTTAACTGATTTAAAGGAATAGAAATAGCATTTTTAAAAATCTTACCTTCCCCTACTTCGCTAGTATTTCGGATATCAATAATAGTATATTGATTTGGATGTTTTTTAAAATCTTCTATATCGAATAATTTGGATGTTTCAAATTTATTAGCTCCTAGAGTTATAACGGATTGGATTTGTTTTTCGTAACCAATTTTAGCTATACGACTAAGAACTCTTTCTCGATCATCAATTGAGTTAATTACTAAATGAAATGCTTCCTTAGGCTCGACTATAGAACCCAACCAGGTTTCCAACTTATCCTCTTCGGTTTCTCCAATAATATTAATACTTCCTTTAAGATGATTGTTTTTAAAACGAGACGCACTTCTTACATCAATAATTAAACTGTCGTCATACTTAAAATCTGTTATTCCAAATGAGAAAAGTACACCGCAAAATGTAGTTTCAAAATCATCTGCACCTTCTTTATTTATAGCAACGTTAAATCCGAAATAAGAAGGAATAAAAGGTTGATCTTTTAAAATGTGATTTTTAAATTGATCTACTGTTAAATCTTTAAAAGCCCAATTTTCATTACGTTCTCTTCCTAAGGTACTAGAAGGATCTGCACTCATGTTTTTACCACATAAAGAGCCCGCTCCATGTGCAGGATATACTATTGTGGCATCTGTTAAGTGATTAAATTTATCCTTAATTGTGTAGTACATGCTTTGTGCTAACTCTTCTCTTTTCGCTTTCATATTACCCGCTTTTTCTCTTAAATCAGGTCTTCCAACATCTCCAATAAATAAGGTATCTCCAGAGAACATCACATGATTATTTTCTGAATCGGTAGCAATAATGGTAATGCTATCTGGTGAATGTCCTGGAGAGTTAATTGCAGAACAAGCAACATCTCCAATTGTAACCGTATCACCATCATCAAATGCTTGGTGGGCATACGTAGCGCCAACCAATTTACTCACATAAATTTTTGCATCCGTTTCTTTATGTATTTGCAAATGACTACTCACAAAATCTGCATGTGGATGTGTTTCAAAAATAGCTATTATTTTTGCATCGTGTTTTTCTGCTAATTCGTAATAAGGTTTTGGATCTCTTGAAGGATCTATAATAGCCATTTCATTATTACTTATTATAGCATAAGAATAATGTGCCAATGGTTTGTCTTCAAACTGTATTACATTCATATTTTTTTTCTTTATTGGTTCATTTATATGACGAAAAAATCAGTCATCTTTTAAATTTAAAACTAAAATTTAAAAGCAGCATTATATTTTTCTATTTTGATAAGAATATACTACGTATTATGAATTAAATAAAAAAAAGAGCCCCTGATGTAGAGACTCTTTTTAGTTTAAATTTATTTTACTTTTTAAGAATAGCATCTAATAATACGTCTTTATCCAATTTCTTCGTACAGAAAAACCAGTCTTTACAATCTAAATCTTCTGTTGAAGTCATTCTCTCTTCAGCAACACCACAAGATCCAGCTGGAGATACAATAACATCATCTCCAGGATTCCAATCTGCTGGAGTAGCCACATTAAATTTGTCTGAAGTTTGCATTGCTATTAAAGCTCTGTAAAGTTCATCAAAATTACGTCCTAAACTTAATGGGTAATAAATTAATGCACGAACCGTACTTTCTGGATCCACAAAAAAGACTGCTCTAACCGCTTGTGTTTTGCTTTCTCCTGGTTGAATCATTCCATATTTTTTGGCAACATTCATAGAGATATCTTCAATTAAAGGAAATTTAACTTCGATGTTTTTCATTCCGTTAAATTCAATTTTATCTTTAATAGTTCTTAGCCAAGCAATATGACTGTACAAGCCATCAATAGATAAACCTATAAGACTACAATTTGCTTTTTTAAATTTTTCTTCTAAATGTGCAAATGTGATAAACTCTGAAGTACAAACAGGCGTGAAATCTGCTGGATGACTAAATAATATAGACCATTGTCCTTTATAATCTGAAGGAAAATTAATCTCTCCTTGTGTGGTTACCGCCGTAAATTCTGGTGCTTTATCTCCTATTCTTGGCATAGTAAAAACCTCTTGTTGCTGTTGTGTTGTTTCTAAAGTATTCATAATTATATATCGATTTAATTTATTTTTCTACTGTAAAATTAAACCACAAATCGTTGCCAGTTTGTAACATTTGTCACTTAAACCATACAAAAATCTTATACAATTATAAGTATAATTAATAATGGATAAAAAAGTCCTATTTAATTCGAAACATGATAAAAATCATCTTTAAAAGAATTGCTATCTCCTATTTTTGTAGCAATGAAAATAAGCACTTACATATTTGCCGTTATTTTAACAACACTACTACTATTTAATAGTACAAGAGTGTCGTTAACCTATGCGTACTATAATATGGATACTGTTGGATTTATAGAAAATTTTTGCATAAATAAAGACAAGCCAGAATTAAATTGTAATGGAAAATGTCATTTAAATAAGGTTGTTCAATCACAAGATCAGGATCAAAAAACACCAGAGAGTATTATTGATTTTAAAGAACTTATCTTATTTTCAACGGCATTAGAAACTCTTATTTTTCACCAAAAAGAATACATTAAACAAAAGAATATAAGCGATTATTTGAATCTATATTCGTTTCACAATAGCAACGATTGTTTTCATCCTCCTAGAGTATAATTTTATTCCAATATAGGTAGTTTCATCTACCATAAGCAAAGAAATAAAATTAAACACATTACATATGAAAACATTATATGGGGTACTACTATGTACCCTAATTACAGCTATGTCTTTTGGGCAAGAACAAAACGAAATCAAAAAAGACACTACAGAACAAAAAGAAACCAAACTAGATGAAGTTATTGTAACTGGAAATCTAAAAAAGGATCCCGTATTAACCGTTGTTGCTAATAAATATGACGAAAAAATTGTACAACCTAAAAACGTTGCCGATTTGTTTAATAACATCAACGGATTTTCGGTAATAAAAAGAGGGAACTATGCTATTGATCCTTCCTTTAGAGCTTCACAATACGAACAATTAAACATTCAATATGATGGAGGTACTAAAGCAATGCATGCTTGTCCGAATAGAATGGATCCTATAACCACACATATTATTCCTGAAGAAATAGCGAAAATTGAAATCATCAAAGGACCATATACAGTGCGTTACGGAGCAACTTTTGGAGGTATTGTAAATTTGGTAACCCAAAAACCAGATTATGAAGATTATGGGGTACATGGAAAAGTATCTGCTGGTTATGAAAGCAACGGAAACTCTTTAGTAAACCTAGCACAACTGCAATATATTCAAGAAAAATATGATATCGTTGCTAATGCTGGTTACAGAGATTTTGGTAATTATGAAGATGGCGATGGCACCGAAATCCCTTCGTCTTTTAGAAGTACCGATTACGGAATAAAACTTGGGTATAACTTCTCTGACGACCAACGTTTACAAGCGCATTGGAGACAATCTTTTGGTCGTGATGTACTACATGCTGCATTGCCAATGGATACCGAATATGATAATAGTAGTATTCTCTCTTTAGATTATAAACTGGATAATATTGGTGAAGTAGTAAAATCATTAACTGCAAAAGCCTATTATAGTTATGTGGACCATTTAATGACCAATGACAATAGACCGTCTTTTATGATGATGGAAGCAGCTTCTGCTGTAGATGCTACAACCATTGGTGGAAAATTAGAATTGAACTGGAAACCTTTAGAAAAACTAAATGTGTTTTCTGGTTTGGATGCCATGCATATTGCTAGAGATGGAGGAAGAACTCGATTGATTAAAATAATGAATGGCAACCCATTACCAACTCCTATGACATTTAATGATAAGGTTTGGCAAGATTCTTATATCACAGATTTAGGAGTATTTACAGAAGTTAAATACAACATCAACCCTAAAAACATATTTACAGCTGGTATTCGTTATGATAATGTAACATCAGATATTCAGGATCCTGAAGCTGATTTTGCTGCAATGTATGACTTAGAGAAACGTACAGAACATAATGTTAGCGGAACGGTTTCTATTAAAAACAGAGTCTCTGATAATTTCACTTTAGAGGCTGCTTATGGTCGCGGAATTCGTTCTGCAAATATGATAGAGCGCTTTATTAATCACTTTACTGTTGGACAAGATCCTTATGAATATATTGGAAACCCAAATTTAAAAGCTGAAGTTAATAATCAATTTGAAATTGGTTTTAAAGGAAGACAACCTTTGCAGCATGGTTTTAATAGCTTTAAATACGAAACGTCTTTCTATTATTCTTTCTTTGAAAACTATATTGTTGGTGTAATAGATCCAACTATTACTAGAAAATTTAATCCTACAACAGATCCTACTAGTGTGAAAGTATTTCAAAACATAGACGAAGCATATAAAACTGGTTTTGAAGCTATGGCGCAAGTCGATTTTTTAAATGACTATTATTTTAAAACAGAGTTTGCTTATGTATATGCAAAAAACAAAGATTTAAAAGAATCTTTACCTTTAACTCCTCCGCTTACTACAAAGTTAAGTTTAGGATTTCAAAAAGAAAAATTCTGGGGAAGCGTTCAATATAATGTCGTTTCAAAACAAGAAAATATTTCTAAAAGTTTTGGGGAAACAGAGACCGACGGTTATCAAACTTTAGACGTCCGTTTTGGAGTAAAACCTATGAAGAATATTACATTAGGTGTTGCTGTACTTAATGCTTTAGATGAAGCTTACAATAGCCATTTAAACTTCTCATTTACCAACCAAGCGAATTTTGGAAGAACACCTATTACAGAACCAGGTCGTAATTTTTCCGCTTTTTTACAGTATAAATTTTAATACAGAATTTGATATAAACAAAAAAAGTAGCGCATTTTAAATGCGCTACTTTTTTTTATAATTGAATGTTTAAAATAAAACTATCTTTCTTTAGGTTCTTCTTTATCTCTGTCGTTGTTAGACATAGATTTTACTAAAAAACCAACAAGAGCTAGACAAACTAATCCAAAAATAGCTATCATAATTACTCCGTTATTCCAATTCGCTAATGCAATGCTTTGAGGTATCATAAAAATAAGTGTTAGTGTTTAAAGTATAAAAATAATAATTATCTGTATTTATTAATATGACTTTTATCAGTAAAAAAAAAAGCATCTTATAAAATAAGATGCCTTGCTATTAATCAATCATATAGTTGTCTGAACAACTTATATTTTGCAAAATTAAAGTATTCAAATAAAACATTAAGTAACAAATGTTACACTTCCTTTTTTAGAGGTATTGTAAAAAAAATAGTGCTTACTTTTTCACTTTGCATGTATTAATTCCGAATAGAGTATATAAAGGACAGAAGCTTACAAGGCTAGTTAATACAAAAATTATAGCTAATGCTAAAAGTACATACGCTAAAGTGCCGTGTATAATATCTTGCCAATATAATATGGCTATCGTTATTGCTATTACTATTCTAATTCCTTTATCTAATCCACTCATATTTACTTTCATAATATTATTATTTTAGGTTTTAGAATCCTTATTATTCTTTAGTTTCTTTACGTTAAAAGTAAAAACTTACTTTGGATTTATTTTCAAACTTTTTATCTAATAGGTATAAGATATATCCCATTTTACATGAAATAATTCTTTTAATAAATTGTGGTTATTATATTCTTTTTCTGAAGGATAAAAAACAATTCTTTGTCTTGTCTTGATGTAATAGAATTGTAAGAAGCTTCCATTATTTTAGTATCAAAATAATGCTTAAAATACTCTATGTATTCTATTTTACAACCTCCAAAAGGTGGATGGGTTTTATTTAAAGGCACATTAAAAAGCAGGCCTACCACTTTACCATTATCATGTAACATTTCAAATGCTTTTGCTGCATAAGCTGCTCTTAAATTAGGATCTATTGCACAAAAAAAAGTATGCTCCATAATCAAATCAAAAGTCATGTCGACATCAAAAAAATTCTTTTGAATAAGGTGTGAAGATGGAAACAAAGGCAATCTAGCTTGTATATTGTTAAGTGCCGTTTGTGACAAATCTACCACATATACATTTTTAAAACCTTTATTATAAAGATATTCCGCTTCATAACTATTCCCGCCTCCTGGAATTAGAATTTTCAGTTCTTTATCGGACAACTGATTGATATAGTTTTTTAATGGCGGAGAAACTTCACCCAAATCCCAACCTATATCACTGGTTTTATATCTATTATCCCAAAAACCTTCGGATAAATCCATTAATAAGGTGTTGTAATTACATTTATTAATTCATCTTTTTGAAGCATTCCCGACTGTCTCCAAACCTGTTTTCCGTTTTTAAACAATAGCATAGTTGGTACGCCTCTAACTTGGTATTTTGCGGCAAGGGCTTGATTTTTATCCACATCAATTTTAATAATGGATACTCTATCTTTTAAATTGTCTTTAACATCTTTTAAAATAGGACTCATCATTTTACATGGTCCACACCACTCTGCATAAAAATCTACTAATACAGGAGTGTCTTGATTTATTAATTCTGAAAATTTACTCATAACGGACTTATTTTATTTGTCAAAAGTTATACTCCAAATACCTCTAACCTCATTAACAGCATATCCTGTAGCTTTATCTTGAGGATACAAACTAGCAAGTTTACTTAATGTTGGTTTTTTAATATCTTGATCTGGTTTCCCGTGACATTGTAAACACATTGCATTTGTTGTTATTGGATAATACACGTGTACTTTATTGTCTAACTGATCTACAATTGGTTCTGGTTCTTTACTGTTTTTTATATCTTTTTTGAAAGAATTAATATACAATAATTCTTTTTTATTTGCTAAATTATTTTGATTTCTAGGTTTATCGGAAACCCGTTTTATAATTGCATGATGTACTACAGACATGCTATCTGTTAATGGATATGCTTTTTCATTGCAAAAAGCTAATGCTTCTAATGTTCCTTTTTTTTGGATAGTTCCCATTAGATTTTTCCCTAAAACCGCTTTTGTTGTCAATGCGTATTTTAAACCACGTTCTGCATAGGTTAATGTATCCAAAGTAGCGTTGGCTTGTTGCTTTTGCATGCCTTTTCCATTGCCCATACCTTTTCCGTTACCCATTCCTTTTCCATTACCTTGCCCTTTGTGCATACCTTTTTCTTCATTAAAATGGGATTCAAACCATTCTGGTTGTTCAATATCAAAATCGAACATATAGTCTGCAATTTTAGCTATTGTTTCTTCTGGAAAAGCTTGCTTTGGCATTACTCCAAAACGTTTTACTGCTCCAAACATTTTAGCATCTTCAGCATTTGGGTTTTTAATCCAAGTTTGTAAAGCTGCTATAAACTGTTGTTTGGTAGTGCCTTTATTTATATAATGTTTTTTAATGGCAATCATAGGAGGTCCAATACGATCTTCTTGACTTGCCGATGGACTATGACATGTATAGCAATTGGTTTCCATTAGCTTTTTTCCTGGATGGGTATTGGCCTCCATTTTTTGTTCTAAAGCGGTATATTCTTTTTTGGAATTATTACAGCTAAAAATCAACGTTAAAAAGACCATGCATACTATTACATTTTTCATAATAATTTATTTTATGTGGAAAGTTTACCTGTTGCACAACTCACAAAAGATTTTGCTTTAGATACTATATTATTATTGTCATCTATGGAAGGATAACCTAAAGTTTTAAGTTTATCTTTTACAGCAAAAGCGTCTGCTTCATTTGTATATTTAAAGGAAACTTTACTTTCTTCAACATTTATATTTATATCTGAAATATTTTCTATTTCTGAAAGTTTTGTAGTAATGGTATGTGCACAACCACCACATTTTAAGTTTTGTACTAGTATGGAAGTTTTCATTTTTATTTTTTATTTTTTATTATGGTAAAATGTGTTTGCTATAAAGGCTTGGTTCTTTTTTAATTTTAATTGTAATTTAAAAACCCTCCTTTTAAATCATAGATTTCAATAAACCCCAATTCTACTAACTTTTTAGATGCTTTATTACTTCTACTTCCGCTTCTACAATACACATAAACAGCTTTATCCTTATCTAGTTTATTGAATTCGAAAGCAAATTTATCGGAATAAAAATCTATATTTTCAGCTCCAGAAATATGTCCGGATTGAAATTCTTTAGGGGTCCTAACATCGATTAATTGGACGCTTTTATTTTCGATTTGTGTTTTAAATTCTTCCGAAGAAAGTACTTTAACAACATTGCGATCTATACTATTTGAACCTAATAAGGTTGTTAAAAATGTTATGATTATTATGTATTTCATGAATGGCTTTATTTACCATAAATATAATCAAAAAAACACAAATTATAAGTAACCTTTGTTACATAGAAAAGCGCCTATTACATTGCTGTAATACGCGCTTTTCACTAACTAAAAAACTAAATTTTTATTTCAATGTGCTAGGACAAACATAGTTTGTTGTAGGTATTTCGGTATTTTTAATAGCACCATATCCACCTGCTACTTCAATTAAATTATGAATACCTCTACTTTTTAAAATAGAAGCTGCAATTACAGATCGGTAACCACCTGCACAATGCACAAAGAAAGGTTTGTTTTCTGGAAACTCGCTTAAATGACTGTTTATGTTATCTAAAGCAGTGTGTTTTGCTCCTTCTACATGTTCTGCAAGGAACTCTCCATCTTTTCTTACATCAAAAACAACATCTTGATTCGCTTTATAGCGTTTTGCAAATTCTTCAGCAGATATAGAAGTTATAGAATCATATTCCATCCCAGCTTTTTTCCAAGCTTCAAAACTACCATCTAAATAACCAATCACATTATCAAAACCAACACGAGATAAACGCGTAATTACTTCTTCTTCTCTACCCTTTGGTGCAATTAATAAAATTGGTTGACTTACATCTGCTATTAAAGCACCAACCCAAGGTGCAAATCCACCATCGATACCAATAAAAATAGAACGAGGAAGGTGGCCTTTTACAAAATCTGTTTGATGACGCACATCTAAAACAATCGCTTCCGTTTCATTAGCAGCTGCTTCAAAAGCTTTTGGCGTTAAAGGTTTATGTGCTTTAGACATTACTTTATCGAAGCTTTCATAGCCTTGAATATTCATCATTACATTTTGTGGGAAATACGCTGGAGGTTCTGATAAACCATCTAATAACTCCGCAATAAATTCCTCTTTAGTCATGTCTGCGCGCAAGGCATAATTTACTTGCTTTTGATGCCCTAGAGTATCTGTAGTTTCTTTACTCATATTTTTACCACAAGCAGATCCTGCTCCATGATTTGGATACACAATTAAATCATCGCTTAATGGCATAATTTTATTGCGAAGTGAGTCGAATAAATAACCTGCTAATTTCTCTTGTGTTAAATCGGATGCTATTTTTTGAGCTAAATCTGGACGACCAACATCCCCAATAAATAAAGTATCACCAGTAACAATACCATGTTCTTTACCGTTTTCATCTATTAAAAGATAGGTGGTACTTTCCATCGTGTGTCCTGGCGTATGGATTGCTTTTATTTTATAATCTCCAACTTCAAATATTTGACCATCTTGTGCTATTATAGCATCATAAGAAGGTTTTGCTGTAGGACCAAATACAATTTGCGCTCCTGTTTTTTCTTTTAAATCTAAGTGACCAGACACAAAATCTGCATGAAAGTGTGTTTCAAATATGTATTTTATTTTAGCATCGTCTAGCTTTGCTCTTTTAATATATGGCTGTACTTCTCTTAATGGATCTATAATTGCTGCCTCTCCATTGCTTTCTATATAATACGCTGCATGTGCTAAGCAACCTGTATAAATTTGTTCTATTTTCATTTTTTCCCCATTTAATATTTTATAAAATGTCTTCGTCATTTGGCTGGTGACATTTTAATTCTTCAAATTTACTAATGTTTTTAAATTTTTCCTGCAACAAAAGTTACTTAATTAAAAAACCAACTCCTTTAAAACAATATAAATCGACATTGCCAACACAAACCATCCGAAGCTCTTTTTTAATTTTTTACTAGATATAAATTTAGAAAAATAGCCACCTACTAAAATCCCTATAATGGTTAAAAAAGAAAAGCTTAATAAAAAGAACCAATCTATATCTAGCACTTGTACATCTCCTAAAAAACCTATTAACGAATTTATTGCTATAATAATTAAAGAAGTTCCTACTGCTTTTTTCATGTCTAAACCAGCCCAAAGTACTAATGCTGGCACATATAAAAATCCGCCACCTGCTCCAATAAGACCTGTGATAACTCCTATAATAACCCCCTGAATAAAAGTCTTATAATATGCCTGAGAAGTATTATTTTCTTGAGTTTGAGGTTTCGATTTAATCATAGAAAAAGCAGCTAACAACATGATAATTGCAAAAAAGATCATGATTGCCATTCCTTTTGTTAGAGAAAACTCCCCAATAGTAAAAAGTGTATCTGGAATTGCAGGAACAAGAAATCTTCTGGAAACATATACCGCTATAAAGGATGGGAAAGAAAAAGCTAATCCAGTTTTAAAATCTACTAATCCTTTTTGATGTTTTTGAATAACACCAACCAATGAAGAAGAACCAACTACAAATAATGAATATGCAGTAGCTAATACCGGATTATATGCCAAAAAATAAACCAATAAAGGAACGGTAAGAATAGATCCTCCTCCTCCTATTAAGCCTAAAATAGCTCCTATTAAAAAAGCAGCTATGTATGTTACTATTTGTTGTATATCCATATGAATACAAAGGTAATGGATCTAAATAAACAGAATGTAACCTGAGTTACAAATCTAAAATTTTAATGCTATTTCTATGTAGTTCAATTTTTCCTAAATTCTCAAGCGCTTTAAGTAATCTTGAAATTACGACTCTTGAAGTATGCAAGTCTCGAGCTATTTCTTGGTGTGTGACATGAATTACTTCATTATGATTAACCATTGCTTTATCTTTTAAATATTTAAACAAACGTTCATCTAGTTTTAAAAATGCAATAGTATCAATAGCTTCCAGTAATTCTGACATTCTATTGTGGTAGCTTTGCAGTACAAACTTTTGCCATGTTTTATATTTACCTAACCATTCTTCCATTTTTTCAATAGGAACCATTATTAGTTTCGTATCTGTTTCTGCCACAGCTCTAATCTCGCTTTTGGAACTACCTAAACAACAAGATAATGTCATTGCACAAGTATCACCTTGCTCAATAAAGTATAAAAGTAGTTCATCTCCATCATCGTCTTCTCTCAAAATTTTGATTGCTCCACTTATTAAAAGTGGCATGGATTTTATATAATCGCCAATTTCTATAAGTTTAAAACCTTCCGGAATATCTTTATAAGTACCTACATTATTTATTTCTTGAATTAATTCATCCTCGAATAAATAACCATAATGTTGTTGTAATTCGTCTAGCATAATATTTATTTCGTAAACAAAGTTATATAAATAACTTCATTGTTAATCGATATTGTAAAATTATTGAAGAGCAAAAACACTAGTAGACTAAAAAACATGCGTTTATGTCGTTTTTATTTGCTTTTCATCGATTAGAAATAAAATAAAATTCTTACAGAAGAGACAAATCATTTATTTTTTTAAAATTGCAATATGACTAATAATTTCTCCATTAATTGCACCCTCCTAATTGACGACGATAAAGTTATTAATTTTTACAACGAAAAAATTGTAAATAGACATACGGATTTCGGACAAGTAACCTCAGTTAACAGTGGAAAAAACGCATTAGATTACTTAAAAGATGCCAAAAATGGGTTAATAGCAAAACCAGATTTAATATTTTTAGATATTAATATGCCCGCAATGAATGGTTGGGAGTTTTTAGAAGAATTTAATAAAATTGATACAGAATTTACTTGTTCTATTAAAGTAATTTTATTGACTACTTCTAATAATCCGGATGACTATGAACGTTCTAAAACCATTAATGTAATTTCCGATTTTATAAACAAACCATTATCTTCTGATATTTTAGATCACGTAAAACAAAGTCATTACGTATTAGCTTCAAGTAAAAAAACATAAACCTTTTATGACCTTTACAAAGATGTTTTTTTACACTTGTAATTTTTACTTATAAGTATTTTTTTTCTTAATTTAATATGGCATGTTAAAGCTAAATATTTCCTTTAGGTATTTAAATAAAAATTCTTTATTTTTCTTATTTGTATTACTTTTTAGTTTTTCTTTATTCTCACAGAATAAAGCTAAAATAACTGGAACAATTTCAGATCAATTTGGAAGTCTTCCTGGTGCTAAAGTTACTATTGAAGGATCCAACATATCCACAACTAGTGATGTTAATGGAGATTATGTTTTAAATATAGAAGCAGGTGATTTGGTTATCAATGTAGCCTTCATCATGTATAAAACTGCCACAAAATTGGTAAGTGTAAAACCAGGAGAAGAAGCTATTTTAGATTTTACTTTAGAAACTGGTTTTTCCATAGATCAACCTGTTTCTTTAGGTTCTAGAGCAAAGCCAAGTTCTCTTTTAAAAACAACTGCACCTGTAGACATTATTTCTCCTCAGGATATTACCAACTCTCCGCAAATAGAGTTAAGTCATATATTACACTATTTAGTACCTTCTTTTCACTCCACAAATCAAACCATATCAGATGGTACAGACCATATAGACCCAGCAACCTTAAGAGGTTTAGGTCCAGATCAAATATTAGTATTAGTAAATGGTAAACGAAGGCATAATAGCTCGCTATTAAATGTAAACGGAACCGTTGGAAAAGGAACCGTTGGAACAGACTTTAATGCCATTCCAGTAGCCTCTATTGAAAGAATAGAGATTTTAAGAGATGGAGCAACCTCACAATATGGATCGGATGCTATTGCTGGAGTTATTAATATTATACTTAAAAAACAAACCCAATCTATAGATCTACAAGGACGTTCAGAACTAACAACAGAAGGAGATGGTCTTACCACCTATTTTTCGGCTAATTTTGGATTTGTAGTAGGTAAAAAAGGATTTATAAACATTACAGGAGAATATAGAAATAGAGAAGCTTATAATAGAGCTGGTGATTATAATGGCTCCGTATATTCTAAGGATCCGGAGGAAGACGCTATTTTAATTGCCGAAAATAATTTTTATAGTCAAAATGAATATTCAGGAAAACGAGTAATGGAAATTGGTAATGCTTCTACACAAAATCTGGCATTATCGTTTAATGGTGAATTTCCTATTTCTAACAATTCTTTATTCTATTTTCATGGAGGAAGAAATTATAGAGAAGGAAAATCTAAAGGTTTTTATAGATTTCCAAATGAGGTAGATCGTGTTGTATTAGAATTATTTCCAGATGGTTTTTCTCCAGAAATATTAACAGATATACAGGATGATGCCATTTCTTTAGGTTTTAGAGGAGAAAAAAATGAATGGAATTTAGATTTTAGTCATACTATTGGTATTAACACTTTAGATTATACCGTTAATAATTCTAATAATGCATCTTTAGGTTTTACATCTCCTCGTACTTTTTATTCGGGTGGTTTTTCGTATAAACAAAATACATCAAACTTAGATGTTTCCAGAGCATATGATTGGTTATATGGTGTAAATATTGCTTTTGGTGCAGAATTACGTGTAGAAAATTATAACATTATTGCTGGTGAAGAAGATTCTTATCTAGATGGAGACAACACCTATATAGATAGTGATGGTATAGAACAGCAAAGCATTGCTGGAGCACAAGTATTTCCTGGAATTCAACCCGAAAATGAATTAAGCAGATTTAGAACCAATAGTTCTGGATATATAGATGTAGAAGTAAATACATCTAAAGAAACACTCCTAAAAGCCACAGCTAGATATGAAGCTTACAACGATTTTGGTGCTCAATTTATTTGGAAACTTTCAGGAAGATATAAAATAACAGAAGATTTAAACTTTAGAGTTGGTTTGTCTACAGGGTTTAGAGCTCCTTCCCTACACCAAGTATATTTTCAAAATATAAGTACACAATTTATCAATGGAGATATTGTGCAAGTAGGAACTTTTAATAATGAGAGCGCTGTTGCAAAGGAAGCATTTCATATTAAAAATTTAAAACCAGAACTTTCCAACCATTTTAACGCCGGTTTTTCAGGTAAATTAGCTAAAAATGTATCTTTTACCGCAGATTATTACAATATAAAAATTAAAGATAGAATTGTACTCTCTGGACGTTTTGATGAAGGGTATGAAGAAACACTAGAACCATTTAATGTTGGTGCTGCACAATTTTTTACTAATGCTATAGATACTAAAACTATTGGTTTAGACGTAGCGGTACATTACAAAAACAAAATAGGAAACGGAGAATTCAATGCATCTTTAGCAGGAAACATAAATAAAACCGAAGTAATACAACTGAATAAAGTTTCCGATTTTTTAGAAGGTCAAGAAAGTACTTTATTTAATAGAGAAGACATTGCAAGAGTAGAATCTGCGCAACCAAATTATAAAATAAACTCTATACTATCTTATCATTTTGATAAATATAATATACAACTAGGAAACACTTTTTTCGGAAAAGTAGAATATGTGCATCCAGATGACGAACTACAAGAAAACTGGGTGGTAAATGAATTTTCTGGAGGACTAGAAAGTAGAGATCAAACATTTTCTTCTAAGTTAGTTACAGATTTAGCTTTATCATACACTTTCGAAAAAATATGCAATATTACACTTGGTGGAACAAATATCTTTAATGTATATCCAGATAAGCACGCTCATTCTGCCAATACCGAAAATGGAAATTTTATTTACAGCAGAAGGGTTCAACAATTTGGTGTTAAAGGTTCTAATTATTACATTAGACTTTTATTAAAATTATGATAAAAGTTACGAATAAATACAGTTTAAATGTAAAAACTGTTCTTGCGTTTTTATTACTTAGTTTTCTTTTTAATGTTTCTGTACAAGCACAAGAAACCAATAATGAAGAAATCAAACGTATACAACGTAGTATCTTTATTTTTAACTTTACCCAACAAGTAAGTTGGTCTAACCTAGATAACCTTGACCAATTTAAAATTGGAGTTCTTGGTCCAGATAGAACTATTATAGATTTAAAATCATTATCCCTAAAACGTAGAATTTTTAACAAACCAGTTACCGTTATTAATTTCAACTCGGTAAAAGATATTCGAGATATTCAAGTGCTTTATGTTAATAATCAATACAATTATGACATTAACGCTATTTTAGAACAAATAGCTTCCAAAAACATTTTACTAATTACAGAAGATTATAATTACAACGTTTCTATGATAAACATGGTTAATGTTGCGAATTCTTTTGAATACGAAATCAACAAAAACAGCCTAGAAAATGAAGGGTTTGAAATAGCAGAAAGCTTAGGTAATAACGCTATAAATTCTTCCGATAAATGGAAACTACTTTATAAAGATGCTAGTAAAAATCTAAATAAAACAAAAGATACCTCAGCATTACAAGAGGAAATCATTAAAAACAGTAAAAAAGAAATCCTAGATAAAACAAAAACTATTCTGTATAAAAACAATGTAATAGATACTATTTCTAGTAAGTTAAATGACCAAAAAAATTGGATTACACAATTAAACAAATACAATAAAATACAAAACAAAAAGATAGAAGATAAAATTGCTATTGAAAAGCAGTTAGAACATATTATTAGATCGCAAATAGACACCTTAAAATTGCAAAGCGAAACGATAAGAGAAAGTAATGAAAAAATTAAAGTTCAGAATGATTTTCTAACGACCTTATATCAAGATATTGAAAAAAAACAAGCTATTCTAGAACAAAATGATAATCAAATAAGTAAATTAAAACTATTTAATTATCTATTAGCAGCATTAGTTTTATTGGCACTAATTGCGTGTTATAGTATTTATAGAATATATACTTCTAACAAGAGGCTACTTCGTACTTTAAAGCAAAAAAACACGGTTATTTATAACCAAACCAAAGAATTAGCATCGCAAAACAAAGAACTTGAACAGTTTGCCTACATAACTAGTCATGACCTTAAAGAACCATTAAACACCATTTCTGGATTAATTGTATTATTACTAGAGGAATACGAAGACAAACTAGATGAAGACGGCAAAATGAGTCTTAACTTTATTAATGAATCTAGTTTAAGAATGAAATCACTAATTGATTCCCTTTTAGAATATTCGCGACTGGGAAAAATTAAAGAGTACAATGCTATAAATACTACTAATTTAATTGAAGCTATAAAAATAGATTTAGGAAGTATGATCTCTAAATCTAATGCCAAAATAACCACTAAAAACTTACCAATTATCACTGGTTCTGATGTAGAAATACGTTTGTTATTTCAAAATTTAATAAGTAATGGTATTAAATTTATAGATCCAAACACTACGCCTAACATAATGATTTCGTGCGTTAAAATAGAAGATGAAGAATCTCAAGAATATTGGCAATTTGCGGTAACAGATAATGGTATTGGTATACCTGAAAACTATCAAGACCGGATCTTTGCTATCTTTCAAAGATTACATAATAGAGAGATATTTGAAGGAACCGGAATTGGCTTGGCACATTGCAAAAAAATTGTAGAATCGCATGGCGGAAAAATTTGGCTGACATCAAAAGAAGGCGTCGGAACCACTTTTTATTTTACCATACCAGTATAAACGAAATACTACTTTTTGGGCTGTTGAAAACAAACGGAAAGCATAGCATACAGTTCTGGATGCTTCTGTTTAAAAAGCTTAGGTCTTTCAAAAAAATATTCTGAAGCTACAGCAAAAAACTCTGTTTTACTTGTTCCTCCATATTTTCTAATATCTGATGCATCCGCATTAATAGCCTCCATTTCTTTGTGCATTAATTCTAACCAAGGCGCAATGTACTCTTTACCAAGAAAAAACGCAGGAACGCCATCTGTTTCTCCGTCCATTTTATCTAATAAATGCACAAACTCATGCACTGGTGTATTGTATTTATCTGTTTTATTATTAAAGGCTAATCGGATTGCTTTTTTAGAGAGAATCATTTGTTTCTCAAAACGACCTGTTCCTACCATTCCAAGAATTTGTTTATTTTCATCCTGATTTGAAAACTGCAAATCGGCATTAAAACTATCAGGATAAACAATAATACCTGTTAAGTTATTATAACTCCAATTTGAAAACCCAAATACCGGAATAACACCACTAGAAGCTATTAATATTTTGTCTAATTCCTCTATTTCTGTATCGACACCTTCTATATGTATTTCACTCAAAAAAAGCATGATTCGCTTTCTAAAAATCACTTGGTTTTCTGGAGTTAAGTTTTTATAAAAAAGCACATTTTTCATTAAAATATCATGCCAATGTTTTGGCGCCTCTTCTACCTTTTTAGGTTTCATGATATAAAAAGCATAGCAAACAAAAATCACAAAGACTATAAAAACAAGCGTGTAAATCATATTATCAAATTGTATTTGCAAAATATTCTATTTTTTAGAGAATAAAAAAATATACTATAACTTATCTTCGTAAAAAAAAACAACCATGCTAAAAGCTATTTTATTTGATATGGATGGTGTAATTGTAGATACAGAACCATTACATCATAAAGCATATCACAAAATGTTTGACGATTACAACATGAATGTAAATACTACTTTATACGAAAGTCTTACTGGACAGTCTACAAAAAATGTTTGTAAAAAATTATGCACGCATTTTAATTTAAATGTAAATGCGAACGAGCTTGTTGAAAGAAAAAGGCACCATTTTAAAGACCTTTTTTTTAACGACCCAAGTTTAAAATTAATAGATGGTGTTCACGACATTATTAAAGATTATCATAAAAACGGATTAACTTTAGTTTTGGCATCTTCTGCTTCCATGCTTACTATAAATAATATATTCACTAAATTTGATTTAGATCAATATTTTATTGCCAAACTTAGTGGAGCAGAATTGAAAGCTTCCAAACCTCATCCAGAAATATTTACTAAAGCGGCTACAGCTTCTGGTTTTAAAAGAAGTGAATGTTTAGTCATTGAAGATTCTACTAACGGAATTAAAGCAGCTTATGATGCTGGTATTTATTGTGTTGGTTATGATAGCTTAAACTCTAAAAACCAAGATTACTCTTTAGCAAATAAAGTGGTTTCCAATTTTAATGAAATAACTTTTAATAAGGTAAAAGACTTGTTTTAATTGCTTTAAAAAATGACAAACTCTTTTAATAAAAAACCTCTCTAGTTTTAAAAACTAGAGAGGTTTTTGTTGCTATAAAATTGCAATTATAATTGTAATAAAATTAAAGGCCTATTTCATATTAAGATTTAAAGAAAAAACAGTGATTGATGTACCAGAACCTAATAATCTTTGTCCCCAAATTTCAATAAACTCATTTGGTTCTAACTCTACTGTTCCTGAAATAGAATTACTTGTAATGTCTGTTAAAAGATTCACTCGCATTAAAGTATTTGTTTCTGTTAATGTTTCGCTTCCGTTTTTTCTTATAAAAAATGCGTAATAATCACCAACGCTAACGTTTCCTCTTACAGATATCGATGCACTAATTTGGAATGTTCTAGTTTTCTTTCCTAAATAAGTCAATCTATTATATACTGGAGAAGATACTCTCAGTAAATTTACCGCTGTAGTAGTATTAGAATTACTATTTCCTGCCAGATTAAATGCACTACTACCAGAAACGGTTTGAACAAAACCGGTTGTAATATCATCATTATAATAGATATGACCTGTAGCTAATTGATCTGACTCTGCTGGTATACCAGGACAATCTACTGTCCAAGAATTTGTAAAATTATACCCTGTAAAAGAACCAGAACCATACTTTTTTATATATTCTGTACTAGAACCACTAAAACTAACACTTGTTAATACTCCGCTTTCAACTGCAGGACTACTACTAACATCAATACCAATTGCAGATCCGTCGATTTCAGTAAAACCGCCTTGTTTTTGAAGGTTACTAAACGTTCCTGTAAATGTTTCATAGGTTCCTGAATTATTTGAAAACCATCCCATATTACTAAGTAATAAATCAGTAATATTATTATACGTTATTCCTGTTGTATTATTTGCAAATTGAACAATACTTAAAAATGCTAATCCGTAACCACTAACAGTACCCACAGATGTAGCGCCTGAAACGATAGCATCTCGTAACACAAAATTCTCTGTACTCGCTGCGTTCAAATTAAAAACAGTTCCTCCAGGAGCATAAAGCGTTACACCTTTTATGCTACCTCCTGTGGCACCAACAAACATGGTTCCTCCTGTTTTCGATAAAATATCTTCATTGGTATCTAAACCTATAATGTACGCATTGTTTAAATCTATAGATTGTGCAAGAGTAATTGTTCCATTTATTTCATACAACGTATTGGAAGATAATAAATATTTACTTCCTCCTCCAGCGGTAAGTTCAGCACTTAAATCTGCTTCAGAAGATATTATTTTATGATTATTTCTTGATTTTGAATCTAATTTCGACCAAGAACTCGTTTTATAAAAATAAAATGCATTTTCCGTGATATCAAATACCAGTAAACCTTGTGCAGGACTGGATATCGCTATTCTTTGTGCAGAAGTCATTCTTGGTGTTAAAATTCCCTTATCTGTAGAAGTTACATCTAACATAGAAGAAGGGTCTGGTGATAATACACCTATTCCTACTTGAGAAAAGGCGCTGTAATTAAAGCTTATAAAAGCTATTAATCCTAGTGTTAGTAATCGTTGGTTTAAATTTTTCATAATTAATAGTTTGATATTTTTTTGGTTAATTCGCTATTAATAGCTTCTACTTTTACAAAATAAATTCCCTTACTTTTATTAAAAGGAATTTCTATTTTATCATTTGCATTTAGGTTTGAAGTACGTGTTAAAACTTCCTGTCCTAAAACATTAAATATTTTTATACTTTTTATTTGAGTTCTATTCTGGTTGTACACAACAATATTTTCATTTCCAGCATAAAAAACATCTATATTAGAAACTGTTTGATCATTGGTAGATAATGTTTCTTCTGGTGAAAAAACAATAGAGTATCTATCTAAATACTCTCCTATTGGTAAATTGATATTAAAATTAGATGCGCTTAAATCATGCGTAGTATTTAAAAAATTATCTTTTAAATAAACTGTGTTTTCAAAATTTTCAACTGCATCTATCATTATTTGATGCGAACCAGTTTCTGAAATTAAGATTCCTAATGGAAACTCTAATGTTTCCTCAAAACCGCCTAAACCTTGAATTGCATATTTTTTATCTAATTCATTATCGATTACATAAAACAAATCATCATCTCTATGTTCCATTATTAAAGCATCATAGCCACGATTGTAATTTATATCTGCATCTGTGTCTGGTAAAAAAGCTAAAAGGAGTTGTCTATGAAATCCTTCAGGATCTTCATAACCTATTCTTAGGTATTGATTATTACTTTCCAATTCGGTATTATTATCTGCAGCATCAGAGGTTTTAAGAAAAATAGTATTCCCTGAAGATTCCGTTTTAAATTCTCTTTGCGAATTATTAAAAACAATAGGTCCATTTCCGTAAGCATTAACAAAAAACCCTTGACCAACAGAAACATATTGTTTAGGAGTAACACTCCATGCACTACTAACACCAGCAACGGAAGGAGAGTTGACAGATGCAGGAATACCTCCCGATAAATTTCTAATAGCATAACCACCTAAATAATCTGTAGTTAAATGCGAAGTTGAGCCTCCATCTACCCAAAAATATAGTGTATCTAGAATAGATAAATTATCTAGTATAAATTTACTTGCATTTAAAGCAGAAGGATAAGGATTACCCAATAATGATTCTTCTCCAATATTTATAGGCAAAGAATAATCTCCGTTATTTGGAGCACCATAAAACACATAATTTTGATTAGGTAAAAGAGTATTGGTTCCTTTCATGGTGTAACCTTCTCCTGGATTTAAAGAGCTACTTTCATTTAAACCAACCCAATCATAATATGAACCTGTTCCCTGTAAATATTTATACAACCATCTTCTATTAATGGATAATGCTGTAGTTACATTATCTAATCCATCAAGAACAGAAGGTGTACCATTATGCGGTGAACCAGTATTAAACAATGTTTGTTGTGGATCAAATAAATTAAGACTAGAATCTGTACCATCAAACAAGCCTCCAGAAAAAGAAAATGTACCACTATTATTAACCGGTGATGCCCAATAATTAAATTTGTATGCAGATGCATAGCCTTGTTGGTCTATCAAGATTTTACCAATACTAATAGTATTAGCATCTACACCTACATGTGTTTGAATTAGCTGTGCCTCATCAATTAACCTAAGATCACCACTTGATAAACTAATGGAGTTAGCAACATTTAATGCAAATCCATCGGCTACAGTTATTCCTTTTTTATTTACTGCTGTAATATCAACTTCCAAATTATTAAAATGAATAGCGTTGGAGGTTCCAGAGATACTTAATAATGGATTATTGGAACTTTTAAAATAGGTTGTACCTAATGAAGATTCCGTAGTCCCATTATTAATAAAGTTATTATTTAAATATAGGTTTCCACTACTCTTATGAATACCACTACTTGAATTCGTATATTCATTTTCAAAATACACATCTGTTGCTGCTGAAATATTTAATATACCTTCATTTACAATTTGTGAGTAACAGCACAAAAAATTAAAGAGTATAAGGCTATTACATATAAAGTATTTTCTTCTCATAATTAAGGTTTAAAATTAATGGTAGATTTGGGTTATTTATTGTTCTGTCAATTTATTCCTAAAAGCTAATGCCAAAAGGAGTGCCAACTTTTACTCTAAACAAAAAACAAAACACAAATAACTGTAAATCAATTACTTGTAATTTTATAGCAAATTTTAACCTTCAAAAAAAACATCGGTATATCGTGTATTTTTTCCGTTGAAATACATACTCACGGAATAGCGTCATTTTAAAATGATCATATAACAGTCTGAATATCATATTTTCACGTCGTTATTTTACATCTACAAATCGCTTTCAATGGACTAATAAAACATACCTTTCTAATTCATTAAGAACACCTTTTAATTGCATTGATTATCAATAAAAGTGTCCCACAACAACTTCAAAGAATAATTGAGTAGTTTAACGATTAAATTCTTTTGGAAGAATAACTAACTATATTTTTGACACTCTCATTAAGATTAATAGCAAATTATTTAATGAATATGATTTTGTCATGGTGTTATGCCAATGGCTCGACCTATAAAATGATTGCTATTATGAAAAAAAACCTACTGTTTTTCTCGCTTTTCACAACTATTTTTATTAATAGTTATAATGGATTTTCGACAAATGTTAAGAACCTATTCCTTGACACAACTTCAACTAGCGCATACAACAATACGTCTTTAAATACGGAAGCCGCTTTGTTTTCTGATTATCAAGCTGATGATTTAAGTAATTCTATATTTAGGAGTATTACTTCCTGTCCAGGTTCTACAGTATCTGCAAATGTAGATCCAGGAGTTTGTAGTGCAGTAGTAACATTTGCACTTCCAACGACAGATATAAGTGGTGGCTCTATGGTTTTAATAACCAGTTTAGGTGATGGCGACACTTTCCCTGTTGGTATAACCACAGTCACTTATGTAGAACGTGATGCTCTTAATATGCCAACGGGAAACAGCTGTAATTTTGATGTAATAGTTACAGATAATGAAGATCCCGTAACGCCAACTTTATCTCCTGTTACTGTAGATTGTAACGGAACATTAACTGCTCCTACAACGACTGATGTTTGTGCTGGAAATATTACTGGATCGACAACAGACACGCTAAGTTTTTCTGAAGGTGGAAACACTACAATCAACTGGATCTTCGATGATGGCAACGGAAACACGATTTCTGTACCGCAAACCTATAATTATGATGATACAACAGATCCTGTAACGCCAACATTAGCTTCTGTCACTGTAGATTGTAACGGAACTTTAACCGCTCCAACAACGACTGATGTTTGTGCTGGATCAATTACAGGAACTACTACTGATACGCTTTCGTTTGTTGAAGGTGGTAGTACAATCATAAACTGGACCTTTGATGATGGTAACGGAAATACCATTTCGGTTCCGCAAACTTATAATTACGATGATACAACGAATCCGGTTGCTCCAACTTTAGCTGCTGTTACTGTAGATTGTAACGGAACTTTAACCGCTCCTACTACAACGGATGCTTGTGCTGGATCAATTACAGGAACTACTGCTGATACGCTTTCGTTTGTTGAAGGTGGTAGTACAATCATAAACTGGACCTTTGATGATGGTAACGGAAATACCATTTCGGTTCCGCAAACTTATAATTACGATGATACAACGAATCCGGTTGCTCCAACTTTAGCTCCTGTTACTGTCGATTGCAACGGAACTTTAACTGCTCCAACTACGACTGATGTTTGTGCTGGATTGATTACTGGAACAACGTCTGATACATTATCATTTGTTGAAGGTGGTAGTACAATAATCAACTGGACCTTTGATGATGGTAACGGAAATTCAATTTCTGTTCCACAAACTTATAATTACGATGATACAACGAATCCGGTTGCTCCAACGCTATCTGCTGTTACTGTAGATTGTAACGGAACTTTAACCGCTCCTACTACAACGGATGCTTGTGCTGGATCAATTACAGGAACTACTACTGATACGCTTTCGTTTGTTGAAGGTGGTAGTACAATCATAAACTGGACCTTTGATGATGGTAACGGAAATACCATTTCGGTTCCGCAAACTTATAATTACGATGATACAACGAATCCGGTTGCTCCAACTTTAGCTGCTGTTACTGTAGATTGTAACGGAACTTTAACCGCTCCAACTACGACTGATGTTTGTGCTGGATCAATTACTGGAACAACGTCTGATACATTATCATTTGTTGAAGGTGGTAGCACAACAATCAACTGGATCTTTGATGATGGTAACGGAAATACCATTTCGGTTCCGCAAACTTATAATTACGATGATACAACGAATCCGGTTGCTCCAACGCTATCTGCTGTTACTGTAGATTGTAACGGAACTTTAACCGCTCCTACTACAACGGATGCTTGTGCTGGATCGATTACTGGAACAACGTCTGATACACTATCATTTGTTGAAGGTGGTAGCACAACAATCAACTGGACTTTTGATGATGGTAACGGAAATACCATTTCGGTTCCGCAAACTTATAATTACGATGATACAACGAATCCGGTTGCTCCAACGCTATCTGCTGTAACGGTAGATTGTAACGGAACTTTAACAGCTCCTACTACAACGGATGTTTGTGCTGGATCGATTACTGGAACAACGTCTGATACACTATCATTTGTTGAAGGTGGTAGCACAACAATCAACTGGACTTTTGATGATGGTAACGGAAATACCATTTCGGTTCCGCAAACTTATAATTACGATGATACAACGAATCCGGTTGCTCCAACTTTAGCTGCTGTTACTGTAGATTGTAACGGAACTTTAACCGCTCCAACTACGACTGATGTTTGTGCTGGATTGATTACTGGAACAACGTCTGATACATTATCATTTGTTGAAGGTGGTAGTACAATAATCAACTGGACCTTTGATGATGGTAACGGAAATTCAATTTCTGTTCCACAAACTTATAATTACGATGATACAACGAATCCGGTTGCTCCAACTTTAGCTGCTGTTACTGTAGATTGTAACGGAACTTTAACCGCTCCAACTACGACTGATGTTTGTGCTGGATTGATTACTGGAACAACGTCTGATACATTATCATTTGTTGAAGGTGGTAGCACAACAATCAACTGGATCTTTGATGATGGTAACGGAAATACCATTTCGGTTCCGCAAACTTATAATTACGATGATACAACGAATCCGGTTGCTCCAACGCTATCTGCTGTTACTGTAGATTGTAACGGAACTTTAACCGCTCCTACTACAACGGATGCTTGTGCTGGATCGATTACTGGAACAACGTCTGATACACTATCATTTGTTGAAGGTGGTAGCACAACAATCAACTGGACTTTTGATGATGGTAACGGAAATACCATTTCTGTTCCGCAAACTTATAATTACGATGATACAACGAATCCGGTTGCTCCAACGCTATCTGCTGTAACGGTAGATTGTAACGGAACTTTAACAGCTCCTACTACAACGGATGTTTGTGCTGGATCGATTACTGGAACAACGTCTGATACACTATCATTTGTTGAAGGTGGTAGCACAACAATCAACTGGACTTTTGATGATGGTAACGGAAATACCATTTCGGTTCCGCAAACTTATAATTACGATGACACAACGAATCCTGTAACTCCAACTTTAGCTTCTGTAACGGTAGATTGTAACGGAACTTTAACCGCTCCAACTACGACTGATGTTTGTGCTGGATCAATTACTGGAACAACGTCTGATACATTATCATTTGTTGAAGGTGGTAGCACAACAATCAACTGGACTTTTGATGATGGTAACGGAAATACCATTTCGGTTCCGCAAACTTATAATTACGATGACACAACGAATCCTGTAACTCCAACTTTAGCTTCTGTAACGGTAGATTGTAACGGAACTTTAACCGCTCCAACTACGACTGATGTTTGTGCTGGATCAATTACTGGAACAACGTCTGATACATTATCATTTGTTGAAGGTGGTAGCACAATAATCAACTGGACCTTTGATGATGGTAACGGAAATACCATTTCGGTTCCGCAAACTTATAATTACGATGATACAACGAATCCGGTTGCTCCAACTTTAGCTGCTGTTACTGTAGATTGTAACGGAACTTTAACCGCTCCAACTACGACTGATGTTTGTGCTGGATCAATTACTGGAACAACGTCTGATACATTATCATTTGTTGAAGGTGGTAGCACAACAATCAACTGGATCTTTGATGATGGTAACGGAAATACCATTTCGGTTCCGCAAACTTATAATTACGATGACACAACGAATCCTGTAACTCCAACTTTAGCTTCTGTAACGGTAGATTGTAACGGAACTTTAACCGCTCCAACTACGACTGATGTTTGTGCTGGATCAATTACTGGAACAACGTCTGATACATTATCATTTGTTGAAGGTGGTAGCACAATAATCAACTGGACCTTTGATGATGGTAACGGAAATACCATTTCGGTTCCGCAAACTTATAATTACGATGATACAACGAATCCGGTTGCTCCAACTTTAGCTGCTGTTACTGTAGATTGTAACGGAACTTTAACCGCTCCAACTACGACTGATGTTTGTGCTGGATCAATTACTGGAACAACGTCTGATACATTATCATTTGTTGAAGGTGGTAGCACAACAATCAACTGGATCTTTGATGATGGTAACGGAAATACCATTTCGGTTCCGCAAACTTATAATTACGATGATACAACGAATCCTGTCATACCCACTTTAACCGCAGTCAATGATCAATGTTCAGTTACCTTAACACCACCAACAACTACAGATAACTGTGCTGGAACTATTACAGGTACAACTAGTGCAACGTTCCCAATTACAACTCAAGGAACAACTATCGTTACTTGGACTTTTAATGATGGAAATGGAAATACAGTAACACAAACACAAAACGTAATCATTACAGATACAACACCTCCAATAGCCATTTGTCAAAATATAACCGTGACATTAGACGTAACAGGAAGCGTAACCGTATTAGCAACTGATATCGATAATGGATCTACTGATAATTGTGGTATTCAATCCATATCTTTAGATAATACACTTTTCGATTGTTCTGATTTAGGAAGCAATACTGTAATATTAACGGTTAGAGATTTATCTGGTAATATATCAACATGTACAGCTACGGTAACCGTTATAGACCCTGCAGCTAGCGCAAGTGTAAGTATTCTTTCTGATGACGCTAATAATGAAATTTGTAATGGCGAAAATTTAACTTTTACAGGAACACCTTTTGATGGCGGTGCCACACCTATATATGAATGGTTTATTAATGGTACTTCTTTTGGGACAAATAGTCCAACATTTACACCGTTTACAACTTTGCCAGTTGGTACAAATACTATTTATGTAGAAATGCAATCGAGTTTATCTGCTTGTATTTTACCTAAACCGAGTAATACGATTTCTGTTATAGTACATCCATCACCAACAACAACAGCTCCTACACAAATTTGTATGGGAAATTCGGGAACGCTAACACCAAATACAGGTGGAACGTGGACAAGTAGTAATACCGGTATTGCTACGGTAACTAACGCTGGTGTGATTACACCTGTTGCTCCTGGAAACGTAACCTTTGCGTTTCAAGATAACACAACAATATGTTCAAGTACTACGAATAATGTGGTTATTAATGCATTGCCAATAGCATCTGCACCTACAACCATCTGTGTTAATGAAATAAATAGTGCTTCACCTGCAACTGGTGGTACATGGACTAGTAGTAATTCTAGTGTTGCAACCATAACAAACACAGGATCTATAACAGGTGTTACTCCTGGGTTTGTAACTTTTACCTTCAATGATGCTAATGGGTGTAGTGCTACAACCAATAGTATGGAAGTGTTAGATATACCCGTAATTAATTCAGTAACGGTTTCGGAGGATCCTGTTTGTGCTGGTGATCCTAGTATTTTAGATGTAAATGTACTAGGAGCAGGTACGCTTAATGAAACTCTTGTTAATTATAATTTTAATTCTGGAGGAAATTATGCTGCCTTAAATGGACAAGAAGCGCCAGGAATTACATCTGCTGTAACAGAAGGTTTTAATATGCCTTTTAGAACGGGCAATGGTAGAGTTACTGGTGGAAATGCATTTTCAAATAATGGAACAGCAGGAAATGCTCTAAGACAAGATGACGCAAGATTTTCTGATAACACAGGTTATTGGGTGTTTACTATAAATGGTGCTAACCTCTCCAATTATGAAAATCTCAGAGTCTATTTTCAAACAAGAAGAACAAACACTAGAGGTGATGATAAGTACGTTGATGTATATTATAGAATTAACAGTACTAACATTGCCGATTTTGTTTATTTAGATGATGTATTCTTGAATAATAATAACTCAGGTACACAATGGCAGGAAGCATTAATGGCATTACCAGCCGCAGCAAATAATGTCAACAGAATTGATATAGCCTTACAAGTTTCTGACGGGTACTATTTTGGTTTTAGCAATAACGGACCTGATGTTTTAGTAGATAACTTTCAAGTGGAAGGAGCTACAGCTAGTACAACTTTTGAGTATACATGGACAGCAAATACAGGTGCAAACGCTGGATTACCCGCAACGGCATCAACAGCTTCAACTACAAATAATAATATAACAGTAAACCCTACGATTACCACAGATTATACCGTAACCGTAACAAATAGTGATGGCTGTCCTGAAACGGAAACGGTAACAGTAAATGTGTTTCCTTCGCCAGAAATTATAATTCAGGCTGAGTATTGTCCTACAGATGATCCAAGTACATCACAAGACGAAAGTCAAATGGTACAATTAGTAGCAACTTCAAATCAACCAATTACTAGTTGGACGTGGCTTACAGATCCCGTGCAATATGGGAATACTATATATGTTGATACCGCAGGTGAATACCAAGTTTTAGGTGTAACTGCCAATGGTTGTTCCGAATCAGCAATACAAAATGTCGCTTCAGAACTCGTTACCAACGGAGATTTTTCTCTAGGAAATATTGGTTTTACTAACGGATATACTTACGTGGAAGATGTAGCTGGCAACAATGAATTACAACCTCAAAACACGTATTCCATAACAACAAACGGCCAGAATGTTCATAATAATTTTTGGGGTGCAGATCATACTACAGGATCCGGAAATTTCATGGCTGTTAATGGAGCTGGAAGCTCTTTAATTGTATGGGAGCAAGCTAATGTTCCCGTTCTTCCAAACACCACTTATTATTTTTCGGCTTATGGTATGAGTTTAAATTACCAATGGAGAACTTCTAGAAGAGCCCGATTAACATTTAATATAAATGGTACCAATGTTGGAACTACCCCTACACTACCAAATCGCCCTGATAATAATAATCCTGGATCTGATAACTGGACTCGATTCTATGGTACTTATACTACCGGTCCTACCCAAACTTCTGTGGATCTAGAAATTAGAAATCTAAACAATTCAGCCTCTGGAAATGATTTTGGATTAGATGACATCTCATTTGCTACATTATCTACTTTCATTAGATTAACAACTCCAGTAGGAACAGATAATCAAATAGTTTGTCAAAATGCACCAATAACTGATATTACTTATGATATTGGAGGAGGTTTAACACCACCAAGTATTTCGGGATTACCAGCAGGCTTAACCACAACTTTCGATGGATTAGAATTTATTATTACAGGGACACCGACTCAGGTAGGTACCTTTAATTATACCCTTCAGACCACCTCCAGTTGTGATGTTAAAACAGCTACTGGGATTATCACAGTTAATGAAGCACCTGTTGTAGCTATTAATACTTTACCACAAACAGTTTGTCAATCTAATGCATCCATATTACTCGAAGCTGGTCTAACACCTGGAACTACGGTAGGAAACGTAGGCTCTGGTTGGTCCACTTCAGGCACAGGAACATTTGATGATATCTATAACTTAGCACCAACCTACACTTTTGGTATTGGTGAAACAGGAACTGTAACGCTTTCGTTTACCTCAAATATCCCAACAGGTCCATGTTTAGAGGCTACAGATAGTATAGATATAGAGATTACTCCTTTTATTATTGCAGCTGCCGGTCCAGATCAATTAACAACTAGTTGTTCAGACACAACTGTTACACTAGCCGCAAATAATACTACAGGAAACTGGACAGCTACTCCTAATACAGGATATTTTTCAGATCCAACCGCTTATAATGCATCTTTTACGGGAGAAAGCGGGGAAACATATATATTAACATGGACAGTAACTAACGTTTCGCCTTGCAGTGACACAACCGATACAGTAGAAATCACGATTCCTAATTGTGCGAATAACTTAGTCTTTGATGGAACAGATGACAATATAAGTTTTGCAGATAATTATGGATTAGATACAGGTTCTTTTAGTATAGAAGCTTGGATAAAACCAAATACCGTTTCAGGAACACAAACCATTATATCTAAACGAAATGGTAATAATTTAAATTCTGGTTACGATTTAAGTCTAATAGGTAATAGACTATATTTCCGTTGGAATAACAGTGAAATATTTGCAACACAAACTATGAATAACACCAAATGGTATCATGTAGCTGTTACCTATGATGGTGCAAATTACACCATGTATATTGATGGTTTTGTTATCCGAGCAGCAACTGCGGGCGCTTCTCCATTAGTAAATACGAATAAAGCACTTATTGGTGCAATGGATAGAACAAACAATAGTGCTACAAATTTCTTTGGAGGTGGTATTGATGAAGTTCGAATCTGGAACAGTGCCATATCCCAAACGCAAATTCGTGAAATGATGAATCAGGAAATTGAAGCTAATGGCACCGATGTTTCAGGTGTTGTTGTTCCTTTAAATATAAGTGGTGGTTTACAGTGGAATAGTTTGATTGGTTATTACCAAATGAAGTCAGGATCACAAGCATCTGTTTCAGGAGGAATGATTCAAGATATTTCTACTGCAAATCCAATAGCTGGAAATCTAAATAAAATGACGACTGATCAGTTAGAAACGGCTCCGATACCATATGTCTCTATCGCAGGCACAGATTGGGATTTAAGCACGACATGGTCGAGTCCTTCAGTTCAACAAATACCAAACTCTAAATTAAATAGTATAAATGGCTTTGAGCAAACATGGAATATTGTACAAACCGAAACGAATGTCATTACAAATAGACCAGCAACCGTGTTAAGCAAAACAGTTTTGCTCGGATTAATAGTTGAGAATAATACATTAAGTATTGCAAATGATCAACCATTAATAGTGAATAAATACCTAAAAATAAATGGAATTTTAGATTTACAAGGTGAATCGCAGTTGCTACAACCAATTGGAAGTATAGTCGATTATACAGGAAATGGTAACTTACACAGGGATCAACAAGGAACAACCAACTTATATAATTACAACTACTGGTCATCCCCTGTAAGTTCAGATGGGAATACGTATCAAATTGGAAGTGTGCTATATGATGGTACTTCTCCTGTAAATTGGACGCCGGCTCATGATGCAAATGGAGGTTCTCCGGTAACTATGAGTAGTCGTTGGTTATATTTATTTGAAAATTATGCATACGATTCTTACATCAATTGGCACCGAATTGATCAAACCTACGCTATTAATGTTGGTTTAGGTTTCACCATGAAAGGAAGCGGAAATTCAACTGCCTATCAAAATTACACCTTTGTAGGCCAGCCTAATAATGGAGATATAACACATGTCATAAGTGCAAGTATAGATCCTGTAATTGGAAATGAGTCTTTAATTGGAAATCCATACCCATCCGCAATAGATGCTAATGCAGTCATTGCAAGTAACCAAACTACATTACTCGATGGTACGATAAGATATTGGGAACATGCACCAAGCAATAATTCGCATGTAACAGCGGCCTATGAAGGTGGATATGCCTATTACAATCTATTAGGTGGTGGAGTTGCTGCCGTTTCTCCTCCTGAAATAAATGGCGTTGGAAATGCTACTACATTACCTAAACGCTTCATCCCAGTTGGGCAAGGTTTTATGGTAACTGCTAAGCCGGCTGGTGGAACATTCGAGTTTAATAATAGTCAACGTGTTTTCATAAAAGAAACGAGTGGTAATTCCGTTTTTATGCGAACAGAAAATAGAGATCAGCAATCTGATGATCATGGAAATGAAAATCAATTAATCCGTATTGATTTTAAATCTCCGGAAAATGCCGTTCGTCATTTACTATTAGGTTTCACACCAAACAATGAAGCTAGTGAAGGAGTGGATTATGGCTACGATGCCTTAAACACCGATTACTTTGCAAGCGACATGTCCTTTATCATAGAAGGTGAAAAATATGTAATTCAAGGTGTTGGAGCATTCAATGACGAGAATATGTATCCGGTAACCATAGATTTGGGTACTACTGGAAACATACAGATTACATTAGCAGAACTGGAAAATTTTAACGAAGATATTGACGTATTTGTATATGATGCTTTATTAGAAACTTACACGCGAATCAATGATACCCATTATCAAATCACATTAGATCCAGGAAGCCATAGCGATAGGTACTTTATTAGTTTTAAAGATGGAAGCGCATTAAATACTCCTGACGAGCAATTCTCTAACGTAGTAATAAACTACTTAACGGCAACTAGTGAAATCTATATTAATGTTCCAACTTCTGTAGATATTAAACAAGTGTACTTAGTAAATTTATTGGGTCAAACAGTGAAATCTTGGAATGGAACGAATGCACCTTTATCTCATGAATGTAGACTTCCGGTTAAGAAAATATCAGAAGGCACCTACATAATTAAAGTACGAACTTCAGATAATGCGCTCATTAACAAGAAAATTGTAGTAAAACAATAACGAATACATCCGAAATTACAAATTAAAATAGCGATCCTTTTGGGTCGCTTTTTTTTTGCTATGCATTTCTACAAACGCATACTATATCTATCATTACGAGCTGTTATCCAAATAAAACACAAAGATAAAATACAGTTGCTATCCACATTCTAACCCAAACGCACAAGAAAAAAACATGTATTTCATCGATTAATTATGCTTTTAATAGATTTTTTTTATTAAAATCACATATCTTCGCAGTCCCAAATCATATCAATTCATTTAAAACCTAACAAAATGAATAAACAAACCTACTTATGCCTTATGCTGCTATTTACTAGCACATTAATGAGCGCCAATCCATTTTCCAAGAATACAGCAACAGCTATGGCTTATAGCGATATCCAACGTGTTAGAATCGATTTCACTATGCCAACCGGCTATATAAAACACTTACTCTTAGGTTTTACTCCTAATAACGCAGCTTCCGACGGAGTTGACTACGGGTATGATGCATTAAGTTTAGATAATTTTCCAAATGACCTTAATTGGATTATAGAAGATGAAAATTACGTAATACAAGGTGTTGGCGCTTTTCAGGATAACAAACAATATCCATTGAGTATGTTTATTTCTAATGCTGGAGATATTTCTATAGCTTTAGATACTTTAGAAAATTTCGACTCCGATATTGATGTCTTTTTATTTGACGCACTATACAATACCTACACCTTACTAAACGATTTAGATTTTCAGGAGAACGTTGATCAAGGAACACATTTAGACCGTTATTTCATTGCTTTTAAAAACAATACAAATGGTTCTGTTTACAACAGTTCTAGTGATGTGCAACTTTCAATAAATGAAAACGATACACAAGAAACTTCAGTTTCCTTTTTAAGAAAATCCAAAGAAATTTATATAACGTCAAACCAGAATATTTCAAAATTAGAAGTATACGACCTATTAGGAAAGCGTCTTTTTAAGCAAGAAAATATACAAGCAAAAACATGGAGATTATCCACACCTTTCATCAAGCAGAATTATGGAATTGTCCGAGTTTATAACAATCAAGGGATAACTAATAAAAAGCTATTATTTCATTAAATAGTTATTTTCCAATACAGAAGTTAGCAAATATATTACCTAACAAATCATCACTAGTAATTTCGCCTGTAATTTCACCAAAATGATAAAGTGCTTGTCTAATATCTATGGCAAGTAAGTCTCCAGATAAATTAGATTCTAAACCATATTTTACTTTAGTTACTTCTTCGAAAGCTTTAAGTAATGCATCATAGTGTCTAGAATTGGTAACAATAGTTTCGTTATTGCGTAAAGCTCCTGTATTTACAAAACCTAATAGTTTATCTTTTAACTCCTCTACTCCTATTCCTGTTTTTGCAGATAGTAAATGAAGGTTATCTATAGAACTTTGCAAAGCTTCCACTTCAACATTAGAAAGTTTATCCAACTTATTAGCGATAACTAATAAAGGCTTTAAAGGATATTTATTTTTAATTTTTTCAATTTCTATAATAAATTTTTCGCTATTGGTCTTAAATTTTTCGGCATCAAACAAATAAACAACAACTTGTGCTTGTTCTATTTTTTCAAAAGTTTTTTTGATACCAATACTTTCAACAACGTCTTTCGTTTCTCTAATTCCTGCAGTATCTATAAATCGGAAACCAATTCCGCCAATAACAATTTCATCTTCAATAGTATCTCTTGTAGTTCCTGCAATTTCACTAACAATAGCTCTTTCTTCGTTTAAAAGTGCATTAAGCAAGGTAGATTTACCAACGTTGGGCTCTCCAACAATGGCAACAGGAATACCATTTTTAATGACATTACCAACAGCAAAACTATCTATTAATCGTTTTAGCACAAAAACAATTCTTTCTACTAGCGATTTAAATTGCGCTCTATCTGCAAACTCCACATCCTCTTCTGCAAAATCTAGCTCTAATTCTATTAAAGAAGCAAAGTTTAAAAGTTCTTCACGTAGTTTAGCAATTTCAGAAGAAAAACCACCACGCATTTGCTGCATTGCAATTTGGTGTGATGCTTCATTATCACTCGCTATTAAATCTGCAACTGCTTCAGCCTGACTTAAATCTAGTTTTCCGTTTAAAAAAGCACGTAAAGTAAACTCCCCTGCATTGGCCATTCTGCAACCATTACGCAAAAACAATTGTATAATTTCCTGCTGAATAAATATAGATCCATGACAAGAAATTTCTATGACATTTTCGCCTGTATACGAATTTGGGTTTTTAAAAACAGAAACCAAAACTTCATCCAGTATTTTCTTTTTTTCTATAATATGCCCTAAATGAATAGTATGTGTCTTTTGTTTATTTAAATCTTTATTATGAATAGATTTAAAAAAGGAAGAACAAATAGTAATAGCTTCTGGACCAGAAAGTCTTATTACAGCAATTGCTCCAGCTCCTGAAGGTGTTGCTAATGCAATTATAGTATCGTTTAATATCATACCACAAAAGTAAGCAATTGTTAAAATAAAACTAACATATTTACATTTTGAAAATAAATAAGTAATAACTGTTATCTTTGCACAAAAAAACAATTTATGCAACGTATTATATCCTTTTTATGTATTTCTATTTTTCTTATTTCTTGTAACAAAGAAAAAACTGATGGATTTTTAATTAATGGAAATTTAGACAATGTTAAAAACAATAGTTTGGTGCAATTATTTAGAGCAGAAGGAAGACAAACAGTTATAATAGATTCCACTAGAATAAATGAAAAAACATTTACATTAAAAGGAAAAATAGAAAATCCAGATATGTACTTCTTAACTATTGAAGGCATTAAAGGAAGTCTTCCTCTTATTGTTGAAAACGAAACTATAGATTTAACAGTCTATACAGATAGCATCTTTGCATCTAATATTAAAGGAGGAAAAGAAAACAACTATTTTAATGACTACCAAGAGTTTATCAAGAAAATACGAACAAGGAGTAATCATCTAACAGAAGAATTTAAATTAGCACAACAAAAACAAGATACTTCTAAAATTTCTAGTTTACGTAAAGAATACGAAGTGATGATGGAAGAAAATGATGCAAACGATTTAAACTTTATGACTAAAAATAATGATGCCGTTTTATCTGGTCTTATTTTAGAACGTGCTTTATCAACTAACAAATTAGAGTTTACAAAAATCAAAGAGATATACGCTAATTTTGATGAAGTGGTAAAAAATACACGTGCAGGAAAAGTAATTGCAGAGTATATTACTGCAAATGCAAATACTGCAATTGGTAGTGTTGCTCCAAACTTCTCAGGACCAAACCCGGAAGGAAAAACGATTGCCTTAAATGATATAAAAGGAAAAATTACTATTATCGATTTTTGGGCTGCTTGGTGTGGACCTTGTAGAAAAGAAAATCCGAACGTTGTAAAAGTTTATGAAAAATACCACAGTAAAGGTTTAGAAATTATTGGCGTATCTTTAGATGGTACACCACAACAAAAAGATGCGAAGCAAGCTTGGAAGGATGCGATTGAAAAAGACAAACTAACTTGGCATCACGTTTCTAACTTGCAATATTTTAATGATCCTATTGCTAAACAATTTAATATTAATTCTATTCCTGCTACTTATTTAATTGATGCTGAAGGAAAGATTATTGCTAAAAACCTAAGAGGTGCTGCTTTAGAGAATAAAATAGCAGAATTACTTAACTAAAATAGCGATTATTTAAAAATAATTATTTTGTCATTTTGAGCATAGTCGAAAAATCTTGTTAGCTAATTACTAATAATATAGATTTCTCCACTTTGGTCGAAATGACATTTTTTTTGCTCCTTGATTAAGACCTATTAGATCTTACCCATTCGTTTTAACACAAACAACAATACAATTGGTATAGCTAACAATCCAATCATTAATAGATTGGTTTCAAAAAGCCAATTCGCTAAAAGTAGTGTTATTATATAACCACCAATTGCACCACCAAAATGTGCATCGTGACCAATATTATCCGTTTTATTTTTCATTCCGTAAATAGAATAAAGAAGATAACCTATTCCAAAAACATAAGCAGGAATTGGTATTGGAATAAAAAACATATACAAGCTCATTTCTGGACGCAATAGAATTGCGGAATACAAAATACCAGTTACTGCTCCACTTGCGCCAACAGCACTGTAATGGTATTCATCTTTATGAAAATACAAAGACAATAAACTACCAAGCATTAAACTACCAACATAAACAAGCACAAAGCTTAACGTTCCTAAATCTTGCACAACGATATCTGCAAAAAAGTATAACGTTAGCATATTAAACAATAAATGCTGTGTGTCTACATGTAAAAACCCGGAGCTAAACATTCTAAATTTTTCGCCACGTTTTATAGCACCAACTTGAAACTTATATTTTTCGAAAAAGTTAAAATCACTAAACCCTTTGTAAGATATTAATACATTTGCTACAATAATTACTATTGTTACAATACTTAAATTGCCCATAAATTTGAAACGTTTAAATCAAATATAACATATATTTGTTCTTGCAAATCTAAAATTATTTCATGCAATTTCTAGCTTACATTTTAATTTATCCACTTTTATGGGTTATTTCTATTCTTCCGTTTAGAATTTTATACGTTGTTTCAGATGGTTTATATTATTTGGTATACTATATCATTGGGTATAGAAAAAAAACAGTAAAATACAACTTAGAGCTTGTGTTTCCTGATAAAACGGAAAAAGAAATCACTACGATTTCTAAAAAATTCTATCATCATTTATGCGATATGATTTTAGAATCTGTAAAATCTTTAACCATTTCTGAAGCCGAAATGATAAAACGTTTTAAGCTTAAAAACATTGAAGAAATACATAAACTAGAAAAAGAAAATAGAAATATTGTTTTAATGTGTGCACATTATGCAAATTTTGAGTGGATTTTTATTACTCAAAAATTTGTAAAACATAAAGGATATGGTGTATACAAACGTTTAGCTAATAAATATTTTGATCGTTTAATTAAACGAAAAAGAGCCAAATACAACACACAACTTATAACCACAAAAGAAACCATTCCTGTTTTAATGGAGTCTATTAAAAAAGGTGAATTATCTATAAGTGGTTTTGTATCTGACCAATCACCAAAAGTAAATAAAGCGTATCATTGGAATGATTTCATGGGAATTAAAGTTCCTGTGCACACAGGAGCAGAAATGCTCGCAAAACGCTTAGACTCCTCTGTAGTTTTCTTTGGCGTGAAGAAAATAAAACGTGGCTACTACGAAACGACTTTTAAAACCCTAGCTAAAAATGCCAATGATTATAAAAACTACGAAATTACAGATATGTTTTTAAAGCTAGTAGAAGAGCAAATTTACAGTGCTCCAGAATATTATTTATGGACACACAATCGCTGGAAACATAAAGATAGTATTCCTGCTAAATTTCAATAACTAAAAGTCAAACCAAGAATTTATAAGTTGTTTATCTTTTATTTTATTTGAAAATTTTTTGTGTTCAAATTCATTATTATCCTTATTATAAATATAATCTTTGCT